>CAMLGP010000541.1 GCA_946479535.1 uncultured Bacteroidota bacterium | reverse complement strand
GTAGGATTTGAGGCGCAATTAAGTTTGTAGCGTTTTTGATTTTATACCTGAACAACTTAGTTTACTTAACCAGCTCTTATGAGACCACTACTATTATTCATTTGCCAGTTTGCAGTCCTTTCAATAAGCGCTCAGGGTAAGATCAGTTTCGCAGGCAAACAATTCATCGCCCTTTCAGTCTCCAATACTGACTCAACTTCAAAATGGTATGAGAATGTGTTTGATCTCAAGCTTCTGAAGGAAATAAAAGCGCCTGATAACCGCATTCATACCCGGATCATAGGAAATGAGCAACTGGTGGTAGAAATCATTCAGACCCGAAATTCAAAATCCCTGGAAGAGCTAAGACTTAATAAAGACCAGCCTTTTGCCGTACAGGGCCCCTTTAAATATGGGTTCTATGTCCGGGACCTCACCCAGGTACACACCTATCTACGTGAAAAAAAGGTTGTTATAAAACATGAAATTTTTGAAGATCAGGACATGAATACTAAATCCTTCATTTTTCAGGATATAAATGGCGCCTTCATACAGGTGTTACAGGAGCTGAATCCCTAGATTTTTCTTTACTTCTTAAAATGCATATACTACCTTTATGGTACCCTCTCTGTATGAGTTACAACAACGCTCATTTCCCAATGTCCAAGGTTTGAATGAATGCCATAGTTTTTGAATCGTTTTTTTCACTATTGCATTAAAAGCCTATGCTTAAAGTTTTACACTGCGTTCTAATTTTTGGATTTCTCATTCCCTGTATTTCAACACAGGCGCAAAAGAAAAGACACAGAAATAAGTCTCCCGAAAAATTTGTGGTAGCCAGGTATGAAGGCGGATCACGTAATGTGATCAAACTTACCCTTTGGTCAGATTCAACCTTCGATTATCAGGAAGTTGGCTCCCGTATGGGATTGAAGTCAACCAAAGTGGGTGCCTACCTGATGCGTGATTCTTCCATATCATTATATACCTGGCGTTCTTATGAATTTTTGCGTAACCTGGATGAAAAGGTCCGCTCCTCAGTTTACCGGTGCAACCAGGAAAAGATATTGATGTTTACGAGGGAGCAGGAGGCTTCTCCTGATTCATCCTTTTACAGGTCCTATTACACGCTTTCCAGAATTGAGTAAGTCAGAAACTATCCTTAAGAATTTTCACATGAAATGATTAATTTCAAACTACACTCTTTAATCATTTCATTTGTCAGCAGTTAATGAACTCAGGCGAACCCTCACCCCTCTGATGCTTTGGGGGCTGGGCGTTGGCTACGTTATCTCAGGAATGTATTTTGGATGGAACCTGGGATTGGAGAAAGGAGGTACCCTTGGAATGGCCATTGCCACTTTCTTTATCATTATTCTTTATCTAACATTTACATTCAGCTATACTGAACTAGCCTGCGCCATACCCAAAGCAGGAGGAGGCTTTGATTATGCAAACCGGGCTCTTGGAAAGGATTGGGGTTTTCTGGCAGGCATGTCACAAAATATTGAATTCATTTTTGCACCTCCGGCCATTGCATTTGCAATCGGTGCTTATTTTAATCTCTTCTTTCCACACATTCCAATAATGGCAATCGCCATATTCAGTTATGTTGTTTTCACCTGCCTGAACATTTATGGGGTAAAAGCGGCAGCATTATTTGAATTGATCATCACCATATTCGCGGTAGGAGAATTATTGTTATTTGCTGGCGTAAGCTTCCCTCATTTTGAATTGAAGAATCTGCAACATAATGCAATGCCGAATGGCTGGCAGGGTGTATTTGCCGCCATTCCATTCGCCATCTGGTTCTTTCTTGCCATTGAAGGCGTTGCCAATGTGGCTGAAGAAGCAGTGAATCCCCAACGCACAATCATGCTGGGCTTCGGATCTGCCATTCTCACACTGGTGATCCTCTGCATTCTCACATTTATAAGCTCCATAGGTGTTGCCGGATGGGAAGCCATCGTATACAAGGAGGATGGCAGCGCTTCTGACTCACCATTACCTCTGGCCCTTCGGCATATTACGGGTAGCAACAATCTGCTTTATCATTTACTGATAACGGTAGGACTATTTGGACTGGTTGCCTCGTTCCACGGTATAATACTGGCTGCTGGCAGGTCTACCTTTGAATTTGGCAGGGTTAAATATGCACCTGCCTTTCTTGGCAGGATCCATTCACGCTTTCGTACACCTTCCAATTCGCTGCTGATAAATATGGGCATCGGAATCCTGGCATTGCTTACCGGAAAAACTGCAGAGATCATAACCATTTCTGTATTCGGAGCATTAACACTTTACATCATATCCATGATAGCGTTACTTCGGTTACGTAAGAAAGAACCGGACCTGGTCCGTCCTTTTAAGGTTCCGGCCTATCCCTGGTTTCCCTGGATAGCATTGATCATCGCCATTGTTTCTTTGATAGCAATGACCATTTACAATCTAAAGCTGTCCCTCATTTATTTCCTGATCATGGGCATTTGCTATATCGCATTCAAGTTGTTTACAAAAAAATAATGCTTTGTCTGCCGTGCTCCTACGCTGAAGTTTCAGCGCAGGCGTAAGCCAGGCTGCATTGTAATAACCATAGCACTAAAAGCGCAGGCGGATAGCCTTAAATTTGAATTAACTTCATATGCAAAGCAACATTATGGCCCCCAAAGACATTGTCCAGTATGTACAGAATCATCCAGCCGGAAAGGTGAAAATTGCTTTTTCGGATATCGACGGTATCCTGAGAGGCAAATACATTTCAGCAGAAAAGTTTCTTTCTGTAATGGATAATGGAATGGGCTTCTGTGACGTGATCTTTGGATGGGATGCCGGTGATACCGTTTATGCAAATGCCAAATACACTGGCCTCCATACCGGTTATCCTGATTCACCCGCAAGAATTGATACCGGCACCTTTAGAAAAGTACCCTGGGAAAATGAGATCCCATTCTTCCTTGGTGACCTCTATGATGCAAAAGGAGATCCTTCACCTGTTTGCCCACGTCAGTTGTTGAAACAACTCATCGCTGAAGCAAAGGAGGAGGGCTATTCCCCTGTGTTCTCCCAGGAGTTTGAATGGTTCAATTTTGCGGAAACTCCCAGGACCGCCAGTGACAAACACTATAAGAACCTTAACCCTCTTACACCTGGCATGTTTGGCTATTCCATATTGAGAAGCAGCCTTGAGAATCCTTACTTCAATGATCTTTTTGAACAGTTGAAACTATTCAATATCCCACTGGAAGGTTTGCA
>CAMLGP010000540.1 GCA_946479535.1 uncultured Bacteroidota bacterium | reverse complement strand
AGTATACCGTTTACAGGGTGTGAAGATCAATGATAAGCACATTGAGGTTATTGTGCGCCAGATGATGCGTAAGGTTGTAATTGTTGACCCAGGTGATACCCGATTCCTTGAAGATGATTCAGTAGATAAATTCGAGTTTGTAGAAGAGAATGACTTCATTTTTGACAAGAAAGTGGTAACTGAGGCAGGAGATTCAGGCAAAATGCGTCCGGGCCAGATCATCAGCCTGCGTGAAGTAAGAGAAGAGAATTCTGTACTTCGCCGGAATGATAAGAAACTGGTTGAATACCGGGATGCTACGCCGGCAACTTCAGCGCCAACCCTTTTAGGTATTACCAAGGCTTCACTGGGAGTACAAAGCTGGATCTCAGCTGCATCCTTCCAGGAAACAACCAAGGTACTGTCATCTGCTGCAATACACGGTAAAACAGACGATATGCTGGGTCTGAAAGAGAATGTAATTACAGGACACCCGATACCGGCTGGTACTGGCTTGCGTGAGTTCGAGAATATGATCGTAGGTAGCAAGGAAGAGTATGAACTGCTGCAGACCACGCGTGAGGCAATGGCATTTGACGAAGAAGAATAAGCTGATCATCTATTTAGCTGGGAAAGATATAGCCCTGGTAGGTACCAGGGGTGAAGCAGGGAGAACACAAATCCCTGCTTTTCATTTAATGGTTGATGAGTTAAGGGTTTCATAAAGTGGGATGAATGATTATATTTGCCCGCCTGTTCATGAGTAATTTTGCTAAAAAGCCGCTGCATAAATTAAAATTCTACACTGAATGAAAAATGGGTTACTGGCCTGGAATGTGGTGCTGACGATTATTGTGGGGTACCTGTTAATTAGTCATTTCTCCAAAAAGAGTGATAAGGTTGATTCTGTAAGCAAGGTTTCAACCAGGGACCATTCCGGGGATTCTTCTTCCTTTCGCATAGCCTATTTTGAAATGGACTCCATTGAGAACAATCTGGATATGGTAAAGGCTGTAAAAGCAGAGATTTCCAAAAAAGATGAGGAGTACAATTATGGCCTTGGCCAGCTGGATTACACTTATCAGAAAAGACTCCAGGAATATCAGGCTAAATCTTCTACCATGACCCAGGCTGATTACGAAAAAGCCCAGGCTGATGTGCGGCAACTGGAGCAGCAATTGAAAGGCAAAAAACAGGAACTGGATCAGCAATACCAGGCCTTCGTAATGCAACGCAACCTTAGCGTGAAGAAAAAAATTGAAGACTTCCTGGCCAGATATAATAAAGACGGAAAATACTCCTACATAGTGGCCTATGAGCAGGGCCTGTTCTATTATAAAGACACTGCCTACAATATCACCAATGATGTGATCAGGGGACTCAATCTCGAGTACAAAAGCGAGAAGAAGTAAGGGGAATTTTGAAATTGGGAAATTTCGAAATTGAACATTGCTACCTCACACATTTACCCTCTGCCAGCATCCAACAACTAGCTGGCACTTTTGGTGAAATTTTGAATATTACATTTAATTTGATTTACTTATCTTGACAGATCAATCTGTCAGGGGCTTTGGAATTTGGGATCAAATTTCAAAATTTCCCAATTTCAAAATTTCAAAATTCTCCGTATGTCTGAACAGCATGCAACCTCCTTCAAACCAAGTTTAGGATTATTTGATGGCACTATGATCGTAGCCGGTTCAATGATTGGATCGGGCATATTCATTGTGAGTGCGGATATAACCCGGAATGTGGGAAGTGCAGGCTGGCTGGTTTTTGTTTGGGTGATAACGGGATTTATGACATTGGCTGCCGCACTCAGTTATGGTGAGTTAAGTGGTATGTTCCCAAAAGCCGGAGGCCAGTACGTGTATTTGAAAGAAGCCTACAATCCATTGATCGGCTTTTTATATGGCTGGAGCTTTTTTGCGGTAATACAAACTGCAACCATTGCTGCGGTGGGAGTGGCCTTCTCAAAGTTCCTTGCTTACCTGGTTCCTGAGTTAGGGAATACGTATTTTTTATTTGATGCAGGTATTACAAAGGTCTATTCCGGACAACTGGTATCTATTTTCATAATCATCTTACTTACTTATATCAATTCAAGAGGAGTAAAAGAAGGTAAGTTCATACAAACCTTGTTTACATCTGCCAAATTATTGGCACTATTTGGATTGATTGTATTTGGATTTCTGCTGGTAAAACAAAGCTATTGGGCGGAGAACTGGCAAACCGGTTTTAATGCCCAACAGGATTTAGGAGCTGCCGACGGAACTCCAACTGGCTGGAAAGGAATTGGTGGTGCCGCATTGCTGGGGGCCATTGCCTCAGCCATGGTAGGATCTATTTTTAGCAGTGATGCCTGGAACAATGTAACTTTTGTTGCAGGTGAGATGAAGAATCCGAAGCGAAATATTGGGTTAAGCCTTTTCCTTGGAACGTTCATTGTTACCATTATTTATGTTTGCGCAAACCTGATGTACCTGAATGTTATGCCGCTTCAAAGCCTTGCATTTCCTGCTGATGACAGGGTTGCGGTGGAAGCAGCGCACCGGATGTTTCCTTCTGTAGGGACATACATTATTGCAGGTTTGATCATGGTATCCACTTTCGGATGTAATAATGGATTGATCCTCGCGGGCGCGCGTGTGTATTATACAATGGCCAAAGATGGATTATTCTTTAAATCAGTTGGTGTATTGAATCGCGCTGCTGTGCCCCAGGTGGCGTTATGGATCCAGTGCCTGGTTGCCAGTCTCTGGTGTTTGAGTGGTAAATATGGACAGCTGCTGGATATGATCTCTTTTGTAGTTGTTTTATTCTATATGCTCACTATTGCGGGCATATTCATTCTCCGTAAAAAAAGACCTGATGCAGAACGGCCTTACAAAGCCTTTGGCTACCCGGTGCTTCCCATTATTTATATTCTGATGGGAATTGCCTTCTGTATTCTTCTGATCATATATAAACCTCAATTCACCTGGCCTGGATTTATTATTGTATTGCTGGGTGTGCCGCTATATTACATAGCTATTTCAAGAAAAAAATCATCATTGGTTTCTGGCGGAATAAAGTAGTGGGTAACTGTATATCCTTAAATGGTTTTGCAACTTTCAAACAAAAACAGGTTTGTATTAGCTGCTATTTAAGCTTTCGGTATAAAACTTGGAAACTGTTTCAAGGCAAAATAGCTATTTTGGAGCAGGAAAAATAACCCAGGTATCCTTATGTCCAAATACACACTGGTAATACA
>CAMLGP010000539.1 GCA_946479535.1 uncultured Bacteroidota bacterium | reverse complement strand
AACCCTTAAAATAACCCCACTAAAACCCAATACCTATGAGCATGCGACAGTTGAAGATCACGAAGTCTATTACGAATCGTGAATCTCAGTCACTGGAGAAATATCTCCAGGAAATAGGCAAAGTTGAGCTTATTACCCCCGAAGAAGAGGTTCGCCTGGCAGCCCGGATCAGGCAGGGAGACCAAAACTCCCTTGACCGCCTCACAAAAGCAAATCTCCGTTTCGTTGTTTCAGTGGCCAAACAGTATCAGAATCAGGGCCTTTCGTTGCCTGACCTGATCAATGAAGGCAATCTTGGACTGATCAAGGCCGCACAGCGTTTTGATGAAACCCGTGGTTTCAAATTCATCTCTTATGCTGTATGGTGGATCCGTCAGAGCATTCTGCAGGCTTTGGCTGAACAGTCAAGGATCGTACGTCTGCCCCTTAACAAGGTGGGTTTGACCAATCGTATCCAGAAAGCCTTCTCCACACTGGAACAGCAGTTTGAGAGAGAGCCATCTGCTGAAGAACTGGCAGAAATGCTGGACATGGACCTGGAAGAGGTTTCAGCCACCCTGGGTATCTCTGCCCGCCACGTAAGCATGGATACGCCATTATCTGAAGGTGAGGATAATACCTTGCTGGATGTACTGGAAAACCCAAATGCTGAAAAAACAGACAGCGATCTGGACCACAGAGAGTCGCTGAAAACCGAGATCGACCGGTCACTGAAAACCCTCACCGAACGCCAGAAAGAGGTGATCTGTTTTTTCTTTGGTATTGGGGTAGATCACCCAATGAGCCTGGAAGATATCGGCGAGAAATTCAATCTTACCCGGGAAAGGGTTCGCCAGATCAAGGACAAAGCAATTACCAAACTCAGGGCTACCAACCGCTGCAAGCTGCTGCGTACTTACCTGGGTTCTTAACTTATAAAATAAAGACACTGAAATAATCTCTACTTCAAAACTTTTATTATAGCAATGCCTCCTTTTGAAATTTCGATATTTTAAACATGAAATTTTAAAAGGAGGCATTTCTACAATTCATTATTTAGGAATCTTTATCTTTGCAATTCGTTTAAAAGTGAACATTAAGGATGTTCACTTTTTCTTTTTTTGTGTTTGGAAAATGAAGTTGTCCCATGTTTAATAGTCTACAGGAAAAACTGGAATCAGCCTTTAAGAACCTTAAAGGCCAGGGAAGGATCACGGAGATCAATATTGCTTCTACCGTGAAGGAAATCCGTCGTGCCCTTGTGGATGCCGACGTGAATTATAAGATAGCAAAGGAATTTACTGATAAGATAAAAGATAAAGCTATTGGTGAGAAGGTGATCAATGCCATTAGTCCGGGGCAGTTGATGACCAAGATCGTGAAGGATGAACTGGCTGAATTAATGGGTGGCCAGGAAGCTGTCTTCAATGCAAAAGGAAGTCCGGCAGTAATTTTGATCGCCGGGTTGCAGGGTTCTGGTAAAACAACCTTTTCCGGCAAACTCGCCAATTATCTTAAAACTAAAAAAGGGTTATCGCCGATACTGGTGGCAGCTGATATCTATCGCCCTGCGGCTATGGAACAGTTACGTGTGCTGGGAGAACAGATTGGCGTGGATGTTCATATTGAACTGGAGAATAAAGATGCGGTTTCCATTGCGCAAACCGCGGTGAAGGAAGCCAGAAGCAAGAATAAGAATGTGGTGATCATTGATACAGCTGGCCGACTGGCTATTGATGAAGCGATGATGACCGAAGTGGCCAATATCAAGAATGCTGTTAATCCTACCGAGATATTATTTGTGGTGGATAGCATGACCGGCCAGGATGCCGTTAATACAGCAAAGGCCTTTAATGACCGGCTGAACTTTAGCGGTGTGGTATTGACCAAACTGGATGGTGATACACGTGGTGGTGCCGCGCTTTCCATCAAATACACAGTTGAAAAACCTATCAAATTTGTAAGCAGCGGAGAGAAGATGGATACGCTGGATGTGTTTTATCCAGACAGGATGGCACAACGTATCCTGGGTATGGGTGATATTACTTCACTGGTTGAGAAGGCACAGGAGCAATTTGATGAGGTGCAGGCAAAGAAACTGGAGAGCAAGATCAGGAAGAACAAATTTGATTTCGCAGACTTCAAGATGCAGCTGGAACAGATCAAAAAAATGGGTAACATGAAGGACCTGTTGGGAATGATCCCCGGCGTTGGCAGCAAGGTAAAGGACCTTGATATTGATGATAATTCCTTTAAAGGTATTGAAGCCATGATCAATTCCATGACTCCCCAGGAAAGGAGCGATCCAGACCTGATTGACGGCAGCCGGCGCAAGCGGATTGCCAAGGGGGCCGGGAAGGATATCAGTGAGGTTAACGCCTTTATGAAGCAGTTTGAGCAAATGCGGGATATGATGAAGAATATGAACAAAATGAATATGTTCGGCAAGATGATGCCGGGCATGAAGCGTTAATAAACCCCTCTTTCCGCAGTTAAAAAACCCTTTGGGATTTCCCCTTCCGCTTCTTACATTTGCTTACCGGATTTATCCGGGATTAACCATTATTGTTCACAACGTTAAATGTCTATTTAATGTCAGCTAAAATCCGACTGCAACGCCACGGGTCAAAAAAGAGACCCTTCTACTTCATCGTCGTTGCCGATGCCCGCAGCCCTCGCGATGGGAAATTCATTCAAAAATTAGGTACTTACAATCCTCTGACTGTTCCTGCTACTATTCAGCTGGATCGTCAAAGAGCTTTGGACTGGCTGCACAAAGGTGCTCAGCCAACTGATACGGTACGTCGTATCCTAAGCTTTAAAGGAGTATTGTTCCTGAAACACCTTTTGCGTGGAGTAAAGCTGGGTCTATTTGACGAAGCAACAGCCATGGAGAAATTTACTAAGTGGAGTGTTGAGCATGACAGCCAAATTAAAAAACGTCAGGAAGATGCTTCACGCCAGCGTAGAGCAAGAAGACCGATGCCAGGCCGCAGGCCTGAAAGAAGGTCTGAAGGCGGAGGCGAAGGATAATAAACTGCTATTTGGCAGATAAGAATATCCCGATCCTAAAAGTTTGTAAGGTGACAGAGATGTCACCTTTTTTATTTTTGAAAAGATTTGAGAAATTAAAAATTCAAAGGTCAAAATTCAAAAATGACCTTTAACTATTTTTACTTTTGACTTTTTACTTTGACAGAATACTTTAAGATAGGAAAGATAGTAGCCGTTCACGGATTGAAAGGTGAACTGGTATTGAAACAT
>CAMLGP010000538.1 GCA_946479535.1 uncultured Bacteroidota bacterium | reverse complement strand
TGAATTATTTGATAAGGACAGCGTCAAATCTTATTCTTCCAGGCAACCCACCTGGATGACGCGGATCATTGAAGAGTATGGCGGCGATCCCTACGCACGGTTAATTGAAATGGCAAAACTGGCACAAAAGGAAGGTGTTATTAAAGGAATATTGCTTCACCAGGGAGAATCCAATGCAAGTGATACTGCCTGGACCTCCAAAGTAAAAAAAGTATATAATAACATTTTAAAAGACCTTGATCTTAAGCCGGGATCTGTTCCTTTGCTGGCAGGTGAGGTGGTCAATGCGGATCAGCATGGTGTGGCTGCCGGGGCCAATAAAATAATGGCCAATCTGCCTAAGGTCATCCCTAACGCTTATATCATTTCTTCTGCAGGCTGTACTGCCGGACGTGATAATCTTCACTTCAATGCAGCTGGTTATAGAAAATTGGGAACCCGTTACGGAGTTAAAATGTTATCATTGTTAGGATATTAGTGTAGGGTTATTAAAAATTATAGGTAATGAAAGGCCTGAAATCGATTTGTTTATTCTTCCTTTTGATCATTATTCAGGAATCATTACCTGCTCAAAAAATTGAAAAGGCCAGGGCAATTATCTTAACTGATATTGAAAATGAACCGGATGATACTGAAAGTATGATCCGGTTATTACTATATTCAAATGATATTGATCTCCGGGGACTGATTGCTACTACTTCCATACATCTTAGAAATAGAACTTCTCCTGAATCTATTGTTAGAGTAATCAATACCTATGGGAAAGTGCTTCCCAATCTTAAGAAACACAGCCAGAGATATCCGGAAGCTAGTTACCTGTTAAGCCTTGTAAAGAGTGGTCAGCCGGGATACGGGATGAGTGCGGTAGGGAAGGGAAAGGATTCCCAGGGTTCAGATTGGATTATCAAAATGCTGGAAGAGAAAGATAATAGACCTTTATGGATATCCGTCTGGGGCGGTGCTAATACACTTGCTCAGGCATTAAACAAACTATCTCAAACCCGCAGCCCTGAAGAATTAAATCGACTTATCCGGAAACTCAGGGTATATACCATTTCAGACCAGGATGATAGTGGTAACTGGATGAGAGAAAATTATCCCGATTTATTCTATATCGTCACCCCGGGAGGTTATGGGAGAGCTACCTGGACGGGCATTCACACACGGATAAATGGTATCAATAATGAAACCATTAGCAATGCCTGGCTCGCTGAAAATATTCAACAAAACCACGGGCCTTACGGTGCGTTGTATCCTGATGTTGGATATGGTATGGAAGGAGATACACCGTCCTTTCTATATATAATCCCAAATGGACTAAATTTTCCTGAACATCCCGATTGGGGAGGATGGGGTGGACGTTATGAACTATTTAAGCCGCAGCTTACAGACATAGAGGAAAAAGGTTTCACTGGTGGTGTTCCTGTTGTACCTGAAACACGTCCCATCTGGTTCAATGCAACTGATAGTTTTACTCCTGTTGTTTACAATGCTTTTGGAAGATCAGTCAGGAATGATACTGTTTCTTTTAAGGACAACAAGGTAACACTTTGGCGATGGAGAGATGAGATCCAACATGATTTCGCGGCACGAATGGATTGGACTTTCATGCCCTTCAATAAAGCAAACCATGCTCCTGTTCCTGGTTTGGGCCACTCTGATCAAATCACTGTAAAATCTGGCGATATATTTTTTCTGGATGCCAGTGGCTCTACTGATCCCGATGGCGATAACCTTAGCTATCTCTGGTTTCAATACCCGGAAGTTGGTACGTTAAAGAAACCCATCAGAATTAATGGTGCTGAAAATCTCTATAGAGTTTCATTTACTGCTCCACCAGTTGATAAGCCGGAAACCACTCATTTCATTTTAAAAGTGACTGATAAAGGTCAACCTTCTCTCACAAGATATAAAAGAGTTATTGTTACTATTCTGCCGAAATAGGAAAATTATCTTCTTAATTTTGTAGTCAGTAATACTAAATCTTATTGTCATGGTTGAAACATTCAGGAAATTATTTGTCAGAGATCTTAATAAATTAAAAGACGAAATAAAATCCTACAATAACGAACAGAACATTTGGAAGCTGGACGGGAAAATTGCCAATACCGCGGGCAATCTTTGCCTGCACCTGGTTGGTAATCTCAATACCTATATCGGAAAAGAATTGGGCGGAACAGGATATGTAAGAAACCGGGATCTTGAATTTTCCCAGAAAAATGTAACCCAAAAAGAATTAGTCCAAAAGATTGAACAGACTATCGAGGTGGTAGATAAATGCCTGGCTAATATAACTGATGATATACTTCAGCAAGAATATCCACTACTTGTGTACGAGGCAAAATCTACTACAGGTTTTATGTTAGGCAGTTTATTGGCTCACCTCGGTTATCACCTGGGCCAGATCAACTACCACCGAAGATTGCTCGATAAATAACGGTGTATATAGCGGCAGGAAATATGGAAACCTTTATACTATTTCTTATTCCTGATCCTTTTATATATCCGGATTGCCAGCATTAATACAATAACCAGGATAAACAGTCCCAGCAATCCCCACCAAAAATCAACCGTATTTTTTAATACAACCAGGAATACTATTGCTACAAGTATCACCGTTGGTACTTCATTCCACGCTCTTAATTGTTGACCAGAGTATTTAAAGTGACCACGGCTCTGCTGTTTAAAGATCACCTGCAAAGAAATAAAATAGGCATATAAGAGTGCTACAAATATCAGTTTGATCTTTAACCAGTCCGTAAGAGGGTAGAGGCTCAATAAGCGCCCTCCCAATAATAAAGTAAGTATGGCAGAGGGCCAGGTAATTCCATAAAGCAGCCGGCGTTGCATGACCTGGTATTGAGAATGCAGCACATTTTTGGCAGATTCATTTTCCATCTTATTAGCTTCCGCTGCGTACACCATTAACCTGGGCAAATAAAATAAACCCGCAAACCAGGTTACAACAAAAATGATATGAACTGCCTTGATATACTGGAATTCCATTTTTAATAGCTGAATTTTGCTTCCCTAAGCAATTGATTAAACCCAATCCCTGGGATGCAAACAAACCTGCAGTAATTTATCTTCTTCACTACCGGGGATCGGTTCGTAATTATAATCGAAGCGGACTGTGGGTGGCAGACTCATCAGGATACTTTCTGTTCTCCCATTTGTTTTCAGGCCAAACAAAGTTCCCTTATCATGCAATAAATTGAACTCTACATACCGGCCGCGGCGTATTTCCTG
>CAMLGP010000537.1 GCA_946479535.1 uncultured Bacteroidota bacterium | reverse complement strand
AATAATGATTACCCGGTCCTGTATTTATTGAGGAAATAACCCGGTTAAATAACGGGGTAGTATAACCGGGTTACCCATTTTGTTGAATCAGGTTCTGCTCTTCGGTCGGTAATAAACATTTGCCAGGGGGCGGCGATGATACTACGGTGATTGTCGGCTATATATTGATTAATCCGGGATTCAGCCCATTCAACTTTAGCATTACCTCCTGTTACTTCAGCAGTCAGCACATTTCCTCCCTTCATCATCCATTTTGTTGAGTACTGATCATTACCGGGTATATTTTTGTCGATTGACAGGCCAACCTGCGTGGTATATTCTGCCTGTTCCGTTGACCATACATTAAAGATGGGCTGATCAATTTGTTTTACGCCCTGTTTATCCGCATATTTCTTTAATTCATCGATCATTGCATAAATGATTTCCGTGGAAGGGTAATTATTAAGATATCTCTTGGTAGTAATGACCTGTTGAATGGGTATTTTGTCTTTTTTGATATCAATATCGTAAATGGTTTGAACATTGCTAAGCATATATCCCATACTGGATAACATTGGCTTAAGTACAGCTTCCAGTTTTTTACAGGAAATATAATTTTGAATCCTTTTTATGGGGTTATTAGTGGAAGGAAAAAGGGCTGTCCATTGTAACTTAAAACTATCTACCTGGTAAGGAAGTATATACAAGACGCTTTCGATGCTATCCCTGTTTTTTTCAATGGTAAGTTCTACTGAGTTAAAAAGGATCTTTTGGATATAGAAATTATATCCTCCGGACGTACAGAAAATTGAACTATCCGGTTTTAATAACGATCCGCCAGGCTGGGCATTTATTGCGGAACCAGCAGACCAGAATTTATACCAGTTCTCCCTGTTACTGAACATGCGGATGGTACCTTCCTGTGTAGCGGTGACCGGAACTGATTCAGTGATGTTTAAACTGGCGGGGATAAAAATATAGATGCAGGCAATAACTATGATCAATAAAGCAAGGATAATCAACAGCCTTTTTTTCATCACAGCATCTTTGGAATTCGTTTATGACTAAGCATTAGCAATATAAGTATTTATGGCTTGTTTAGGCCAATATCATCTGCTTCGGCGGGCTGGAAATTACCTCTAAAGGCATTATACAGGTAAAGTCAAAACTACCTCCGGGGTGGAAGCGACTGACCATAACGGGAATTGGTGGTCAAAACCGCAGTATTTCAATTAATTAGAAAAATGGCACTAGCATGGATCCCAATATATTTTTGCTGAAATAGTCAAAATATGTACATTGTACATCTGATTCACTGCTTTTGAAGAGGATTGTTGCCATATTCTTTCTGTCGGTGCTTTGCTTTAACTGGTTAGGTTATAAACTTATGTTTGCCTGGCTGGAGCAGAAGCATGAAGTAAACTTTGAAAGCCAGATTGATGAGAACAATTATGATGAAAGTTCCCTGGTCTCCATTAAAGCAGCCTACTCCATTCCATACGCTTATCTCAACAAGTCTGACAAATTTGAACGCTGGAAAGGTGAAATAGAAATTAACGGTGTTCAGTATAAATATGTAAAACGCCGTTTCTTTAAAGACTCTATTGAACTGCTTTGCATTCCCAATATGATGGCTACTAAATTGAAAGAAGCCAAACAGGATTATTACCGTTTCTCCAATGACCTGCAATCAGACGCCAGCAAGAAACAGGATCAAAGTAAGGTACCTGCATTTAAAAATCTGCTCAATGAATATTGTGAGGAGATCAGAGAGTGGGATGCAGCCCAGGTAGCGGTTAAACAAACGTATTATTCTTCCTATTCATTATTCGTTTCCCAATATGTTGGTGACAGTCCCGGTCAGCCTCCAGATGTTATCTAGTATTTATTTCTTCCCATCATTAAAGTAAATATTCCTGCAAGTATAAGTCTTGCAGAGAATGTAATTATTAGTTGCCACATATAATCTTTTTTTAATGAAGCCTGTAATCATTTTCTCAGTGTTGGTGACATTGTTGTATTCCTGTAATACCAAATCGGACTACAAAGAGGTTTTTCATGATCCTCATATGTTTTCCAATACAGTACATGAACTGAATAGAGTAGTAATGGGAAACAATTTTTCGCCGATCGTTGCCGGACGCAATTATCTCTATGCGAGTATTGCCGCCTATGAAGTTATAGCTGCTGGTAACCCTGATAAGTATTATTCCCTTGCGGGTCAATTGAAAGATCTAAAAACTGTTCCTGCGCCAGATAGAACTAAGGCCATTGATTATGAGTTTGCTGCTGTTTTAGCGTATTGCAAGCTGGGTGAAGCTGTTACTTTCCCTGCAGGTAGCATGACAGAATATGTAGATAGCCTTAAGGCGATGGCTAAAGATCATGGAATGCCTTCTGAAGAATTTAAAAATTCGGTAGCATTTGCTGATACAGTTTCTTCAGTTATTATGGCCTGGAGCCGCAATGATAATTATGCACAGACCCGGAGTTTTCCAAAATACAATGTAAAGAATGATGTGCCCGGCCGCTGGATACCTACTCCACCGGCTTACACAGAGGCAATGGAGCCAAGCTGGAATATGATCCGGCCATTAGTATTGGATAGTGCCAACCAGTTTACCCCTCCGCCTCCACCTGTATTTAATATGACAGATACCAGCAGCAAGTATTACCACGAGGTGATGCTGATTAAGAAAGCAGGAGATTCTTTAAGCGATGAGCAGAAACATTGTGCCAATTTCTGGGATGACAATCCATTTAAATTGAATGTTTCAGGACATGTGATGTTTGGAACAAAAAAATTCTCACCTCCTGGTCACTGGATGAGCATTGTGGGCATTGCAGCAGAAAGGGCAAAGGCTGATTTTGCTACAACAGTATATGCTTATGCAGTTACTGCCATTGCGCAGTTTGATTCTTTTATTCAATGCTGGGATGAGAAGTATCGTGCAAATTCTGTTAGACCAGAAACGGTAATAAATCAATATATAGACCCGGAATGGCGGCCGTTATTGCAAACGCCTCCTTTCCCTGAATATACTTGTGGACATTCCACCGTTTCAGCAGCCAATGCGGAAGCATTGACCAGCGTATTTGGTGACAACTTCGCTTTCACAGATTCCTCTGAATTAGAATTTGGTATCGCCAACCGGTCCTATAAATCATTTAGGGATGCCGCAATAGAGAACAATTGGGCTCGTTTCTTCGGGGGAATCCATTTCCATAATTCCTGTATCATCAGCACGGAATACGGGAAAAAAGTAGGTGA
>CAMLGP010000536.1 GCA_946479535.1 uncultured Bacteroidota bacterium | reverse complement strand
CAATATGGCTATAAATGTGTCGGTTACAGGTGCATTATCGCCCAACCCCTCGCCGGCCATAAGTTCACCTACTGAGTCGCCAAATATTGAAAAACCGCCTGTTGATGCAGCAGCAATTTTGTCAAAACAGGAGGTTCCTATTCTCTGCTATCATCAGATCAGGGATTATAAACCCAATGATGGAAAAGTAGCGCGTGATTATATCGTTCCTCCTTCCAGTTTCGCACAACAGATGAAATCCCTGGCAGACAGTGGATATCATGCCATATTACCTTCCCAGTTACATGATTATTACACCAGAGGAAAAGCATTGCCTTCCAAACCGGTAATGATCACTTTTGATGATACACGGTTAGACCAGTATACTGCTGCTCTTCCTGAATTGAATAAAGTCGGATTTAAAGGAGTGTTCTTTATCATGACAGTTTCACTGGGCCGTCCGGGTTATATGAGCAAAGAGCAGGTAAAATCATTATCTGACCTGGGTCATACAATCGGATCACATACCTGGGATCATAAGAATGTGAAAAAATATACAGAAGAAGACTGGACCACCCAGATCGTAAAACCTTCACTGCAATTGCAAAACATTACTGGCAAACCCATTGAATATTTTGCCTATCCTTTTGGCCTTTGGAACAAGGAAGCCATTGCTGGATTAAGAAAATACAGCAATTTCAAAGAAGTATATCAGCTGTATGCAAAGCGCGATGATAAAGATCCCCTGTATACAGTCAGGCGCATCATCGTTCCCGGCCAATGGTCTGGTCAGGGCCTGCAGAGCGTCATGAAAAAAGACTTTAGCAGGTAGTCTTCCCGGCAGTCAATATTCTATCAACTAATCTAATCGATTCATTTGCTTAACTTTGCGCCCAATCCTGTCCTGATGGTTATCGGGATGGACTGGTTAATTTATGTCAGAAGAAACAAAGAAAGAAGAACGGAGCCTCAACTTCCTTGAGGAGATCGTAGAAGAGGATCTTAAGAATGGCAGGTATAAGCAGATCATTACACGGTTCCCCCCTGAACCGAATGGCTACCTTCATATTGGTCACGCCAGCAGTATCTGTCTCAATTTCGGATTGACTAAAAAATATGGCGGTTATACCAATCTCCGCTTTGATGATACCAATCCCACTACTGAAGAAACTGAATACGTTGAGAGCATCAAGGAAGATGTAAAATGGCTGGGATTTGAATGGAAACATGAACTCTATGCTTCTGATTATTTCGACCAGTTATACAATTATGCAAAGACATTGATAAAAAAAGGCCTGGCTTATGTGGATGACAGTACAAGTGAAGAAATGGCCGCATTAAAAGGAACCCCTACAGAACCCGGGAAAAACAGTCCTTATCGTGATCGTTCAATTGAAGAAAATCTGGATTTGTTTGAGCGTATGGAAGCGGGAGAATTTCCTGATGGAAGCAGAACGCTTAGGGCTAAGATCGATATGGCCCATATCAATATGATCATGCGCGATCCCATACTTTACCGGATCAAACATGAGCACCATCATCGCACAGGCGATAAATGGAATGTATATCCAATGTATGACATGGCACACGGACAAAGTGATGCCATGGAAGAGATAACACATTCCATCTGTACGCTGGAATTTGTTCCACATCGTGAGTTGTACGACTGGCTGATCAGGAACCTTGAAATATATCCTTCTCACCAATATGAATTTGCCCGCCGCAATATCAATTACACTGTTACCAGCAAGCGTAAACTCATGCAACTGGTAAATGAAAAATATGTTGCAGGCTGGGATGACCCCCGCATGCCTACAATCAGTGGTCTCCGCAGAAGAGGTTATACTCCAGAAAGCATTCGTGATTTTTGCGAAAGGATAGGAGTGGCCAAAAGAGAGAATATGGTGGATGTGGGATTACTGGAATTTTGCGTGCGTGAGGATCTGAATAAGAAAGCGTTGAGGAGAATGGTGGTATTTGATCCCGTGAAAGTGGTCATCACCAATTATCCTTCCGATAATGCGGAAGAATACCTGGAAACAGAGAATAATCCTGAAGATGAAAAAGCAGGAGTCCGCAAGATCCCATTCAGCAATGAATTATATATTGAGCGGGAAGATTTTATGGAGAATCCTCCGAAGAAATATTTCCGGTTGGCACCTGGGCAAATGGTGCGACTCAAATCCGCCTATATCATTAAATGTAATGAGGTGATCAAAGATGCCTCCGGTAATATAACTGAGTTGCATTGCACTTATATTCCTGAGAGCAGGAGTGGACACGATACTTCTGGCATCAATGTAAAAGGAACGCTGCACTGGGTTAGTGTAAAGCATGCCATTACTGCTGAAGTAAGATTGTATGACCGGTTGTTTAAAGTGGAAGACCCAACGGATGAAGCTGGTGATTTTAAGGATTATATCAATCCTGAATCTCTTCACGTGGTAAAAGCTGCGTATGCAGAACCGGAATTAAAGAATGCTAAGTTCGAAGACCGTTACCAGTTCATTAGAAAAGGATATTTTACGCTGGATAAAGATAGTAGTACAAGTGGCATAGTGTTCAATAGGACTGTTACATTGAAAGATGGGTGGAAGCCTGCTGGTGGTAAGAATGGGAAATAATACCGATTATTTTTTGGTGAAAGTGTAGGGATCATACTCTACAAATTCATTTGCTCTTATATCAACTGAACTTACTTTCCCGTCGGTAGTTTTGAATTTCACGACAAAGATCCCATAGAGAACATTTTCATATTGTAGCAGCCATTCATCATTCCCAATATAATTAAGATTAGCTACCAGGTCCTTGTGACTATTGAAACGGGCTGCCAGGTGATTGTCCTTTTGGGTCATCGTCATGGTTCCATATAATTCGTTAGCATATTCTCCCGTATAATCAGCAAGGGGAATGGGAGATTTGGGAGCTGCCAATGCTCTGGCTTTCCAGGCCTTGATTTCCTGCAGCTGATTTTTTCTTTCAGCCTGGGATGGTGCAAGTAGCTGTTTGCTTCGGTTAACCCAGGGAACCCCAAGGTAAGCATCCAATAACTGGTAGCGTAAAGCTTCAAAGAAACTTTGGTTATCGTTGTTGGTAAGAATGGCGATTCCCAGTTTTTCTTCCGGAACAAAACAAACATTGCTCACCATTCCACCTGCTCCGCCGGTATGGTAGTAGATTTGTTTGCCATTGTAATCTGCTGAAACAACGCCCAGGCCATATCCGCGGAAATGAATAGGAATTATTGATGATTTGCGACTACTGGTAATAATAT
>CAMLGP010000535.1 GCA_946479535.1 uncultured Bacteroidota bacterium | reverse complement strand
ACTTGGCACTCAACCAATAATCATCCAGCCAATGGCCTCTCAACAAATCATAGAACAATATCAGAAAGCAATAATACAGATCGCAACATCTTCTGGCACAGGCACTGGTTTTTACATAAAGGAGTTTGACCTCATCATTACCAACGACCATGTAGTAGGGGAAAATGCCGAAGTAACTATTGCTGGAAAAGCATTTGAAAAGACATTGTCACGTGTATGGTATACTGATCGCAAACATGATCTTGCATTTCTTGAATCACCTAAAGGAATTGAGATGCCTGAAGTTCGTCTTGGGCATTATGAAGAAATGAAAGATGGAGATGATGTAGTAGCGATAGGGCATCCTTATGGATTAAATTATACGGCCACGCAGGGCGTAATTTCCAAAGTAGATCGTATTCGTGATGGGTTAAAATTCATTCAGATCGACGCGGCTATTAATCCCGGAAACAGTGGGGGACCATTGGTAAATGAAAAGGGAGAAGTGATTGGTGTAAATTCATTCATCATTCGTGGAGGAGACAATCTGGGTTTTGCATTACCGGTTAATTATCTACGGGAAGCCCTTACAATGTACCAGCCCTTCAAGGGACAGGCATCCACCCGTTGTTTCAGCTGCGATTACCTGGTAACACAATCCAATATAGACTCCAATAAATATTGTCCAAGCTGTGGCACGGAAGTAAAACTTCCTGAAGTACCAGAAAAGGAAATTGAACCGGTAGGGACCGCCAAGGTAATTGAAGAAATACTAAAAGACCTTGGAAAGAATGTGCGGCTTGCCAGGGAAGGCGTAAATGTATGGAGCGTGAAAGAAGGTTCTGCCAAGATCAAGATCACATACAATGCAGAAAATTATTTTATCGCCGGAGACGCCTACTTATGCCAGATGCCCACAGAAGCCATACAGATAAAACCACTTTATCAATTCCTCCTTCAGGAAAACTATAAAACACAGGGGCTGGTATTCAGCTGTATAAAACAGAATATAGTATTGTCACGCGTCATCTACGATCTCGATATTAACCGCGAAAATGGCGTGGAAGTATTCAGGCATTTATTTAAAAAAGCAGATGAATACGATGATCTGCTTAAGAACCAGTATAAATGTCTTGACAGACTCGAAGAAGCGTAGTAAAATTCAGGTTTTGATCCGTAAACAACTTTCCAGAGATCAGGCTCTTCAGAAGCTAAAACATTATTGTGGTTACCAGGAAAGGAGTCACAGTGAGGTAAAGGAGAAATTATATAATTTGGGCGTATGGAAAAAGGATCATGATGAAATAATGGCCACACTTATAGAGGAGAATTACCTGAATGAAGAACGATTTGCCCTGGCTTTTGCAAGAGGTAAATTCAGAATGAAACAATGGGGAAGGGTAAAGATAAAATATGAGTTGAAGCAGCGACAGGTTAGTGAATACAGTATCAAGAAGGCGCTAAAGCAAATTGATGAAGAGGAATACATCGCCTCTCTGAAAAAGCTGGCAGATGATAAATATGTTGCATTAAAAGGCGAGCAATACCTGGTGCGGAAGAAGAAAACGATCGATTATCTTATGCAAAAGGGCTATGAACCAGGATTAATTCAAATAATAATGAACGAACAAAAATAGAAAGCCGGGGACATGCTTCCCCGGCTTTTTAGTGGATGCTTTATTCAATAATGATCTTATCTGTCTGGCTGAATCCATTACCTGACAATTTCATTAGGTACATTCCTTTTCTCAGCCCAGATAAAGGAACAGAGGTATAACCAGTAGAACCTGCCATATACTTCGCATATATTTCTTTTCCTTCCATTGTAAATACAGAAAGGCGCATCACTGGCAAGGTTGAAATAATATTGATGCTACCTGCCGATACAATGGTAGGATAGACCTGAATACGCTTTTTGGATACTTCGCCAATAGAAATAATTGGAGAAAAACTTTGTTTATGATCCAGTTCCGTGATACGCAGGCGGTACCGGATAACCTGCTGATTATTTATGTTATGTTTGAAAGTATATGTACCACCTGCAGCGCCATATTTGGAAGCCAATTCTCCTGCAGTTTGATAATCTGTGCCATTGAGGGTATATTCTACAATATATTTTTCAATATTCTCTTCAAAACCTGTGGTCCAGTTCAATTCATTATAACCAGAGTAATCTTTGCCTGAGAATTTGATCAGGGTAAGCGGAAGAGGAGATTCATTTGCTACAGTAATTCGCGAAACAGTTCCTCCTGTGTAAGATAATGCATATAATTCTCCAGTATTATCCTGGCCAAAGGAAGAAACGTTGCTAATGGTTCCTGCGCGGCGTACAAAAGCGCCATTGGGCTGTATTATCCAGACATTTTTGGATATATAATCTGTGGCCACAAAATAACCCCTGAGGGAAGGATATAAATTTCCGCGGTAAACATAACCGCCAGTGATCGATAATCCACCTGTTGCCATATCATGGCCATATTCAAAGACCGGAGCCTTATAGTTTGGACCAGGGTCACATACGGTTACTCCAGGCGTGTTGTGATTACCTTCCATGCAATGCCAGCCAAAATCGACACCTTTTGACCCCGCGAGTGAAGTATAATTAACTTCCTCCCATGCACCCTGACCAACATCCGCGATCCACATATCTCCATTACTTCTGTCAAAACTCCATCTCCATGGATTTCTCAATCCCAATGCCCAGATCTCATCCCTGATATTATCTCCACTCCCAACAAATGGGTTATCCGGGGGAATTGAGTAATAGGGAGGGGTTGCAAAATTGTCTACATTCAGGCGAAGCATTTTCCCCAATAATGAATTTCCGGTTTGGGCATTGTTTGGATCATCATTGGAGCCACCACCATCCCCGGTACCAAAATAGAGCATGCCATCAGGGCCAAAATTCAACTTACCACCATTATGATTTTCGGCCTGTTTAGTAATATTCAATAAAATTTTACCACTGGAAAGATCAGCAATATCAGGATCAGTAGCATTGCGTTGATAACGGGCTACTTCTATCTGGTTATTATTATTAGTATAATACACAAAGAAATAGCGGTTAGTAGTGTAATTGGGATGAAATGCAATACTTAAGAGACCCTGCTCACCTACATTGGATATTATGCTGCTCAGGTTTAGGAAAGGAGTTTCTAAAACAGTATTACCATCAATAATTCGGATGTTTCCGGTATGTTCTACAACAAACAGTCTGTCAGTGCCCGGTTCAGGAATAAGATCAACAGGCTTGGTTAGCCCTGAAACTACCGTC
>CAMLGP010000534.1 GCA_946479535.1 uncultured Bacteroidota bacterium | reverse complement strand
TTCTTTTAACGGTTCCATTAATAATAATGAAGTGATCTCGCTTACTGAAGGGCAGGCTGAACTGGCTGTTGCTACTGCACGTCCCGGCGTTGGCTTTACCCGTCATATAGTTGGCAAAGCAGCTAACCAGGTAATGGCCTTCGATTACAAATATGATGCTTCCGGAAAAATAGTTGTTGGAGCGGATGGTATTCCTCAACAGGGTGACCTTAAGCCCTGGGGTTCTGCCTATAGCAAATTCACTGCAGGATGGAACAATGAATTCACTATCAAAAATTTTAATTTTAGCTTCCTCATTGATGGCAAGTTTGGAGGTAAAGTATTTTCAGCAACTGACTGGTACGGTTATTTCTTTGGACTGCATAAGAACACATTGGTTGACAGGGAAAAAACATTTGGCACCAGCACCAATGCAATGGCCTATTATACCACACTGGCTACCAATGTTTCCAAACTCTTCGTATATGATGCCAGCTTCATCAAATTCCGTCAATTGACGATAGGGTATAACCTGCCTCCCAAAATATTCCATAGTGTTTTCAAAGGCGCTACACTTAGCCTGGTAGGACGGAACCTGTTCATCCTAATGAAGAAAACAGACAATATTGATCCTGAAGCAAGCTATGCAGGGTTTACACAGGGTCTGGAACTGGGTGGCGTGCCTCCAACCAGAAGCTATGGCCTGAACCTTAACCTGAAATTTTAAATCACCTCCTTAATTATACTGCAATGAAAAATAGCTTTATAAAATTGATCGGGTTGTGTGCGGTTGTCCTGTTTTTATGTAGTAGCTGTACCAAGAAATTTGATAAGCTGAATACTGATCCTACTGCTTACAATCCCACCAATTTCGAACCTAATTATTTGTTGACATCGGCCCAGTTGGCTTACACCGGCAGCTTTGATTTTAGCTATGAAACATGGAGGGGAAACCTGATCTATTCTTCAACGCTAATGCAACAACTGTCTACCGTTATTGGTTATTGGGCAGGTGACAAATACATTCTGAACGCGGGTTATACTGCCGCGTATTGGCAGGTAGCTTATCCTGAACAGGTGAAACCAATAGCGGACCTGGTGAAACTGACGGAAGGAAATGAGAAGTATAAGAATCTGTACCAGATAGCACGGATCATGCGCGCAATGATTTTACAGCGTATAACCGACCTCTATGGCGATGTTCCCTATAAGAACGCAGGATTGGGATACTACAGCGGCGTTTATTTTCCTGCCTATGATAAGCAGCAGGAGATATATGCGGATATTATGAAGGAGTTTGAGGACGCTTCAACAAAACTGGATGCCAATGCGGATAAACCCACTGGTGATGCATTTTATGGCGGCCAGGCAGACCAGATTGAAAAATGGAGGCGGTTTGGTTATACACTTCTTTTAAGAGCGGGTATGCGCTTATCAAAAGTGGATCCTACAACTGCACAGGCAATAGTTGCGAAATGTATTGGCAAAACGATGCTAGGTAATGGTGACAATGCTTTCCTGAAACATGATCCCACTGGTGGAAGACCAACTGTTAACCGTAATTTCCAGGTCTTACTGGGACAACCCGAAGCAGATTATGTAAAATGGTCGCAAACATTGATCAATATGCTGAAAACAGATGCTGATCCGCGTCTTGGAGTAATTGGTCAATTAGGAAATGGAGACAAGACAGCGGCTAACCAGAAAGGAATGCCCAATGGATATGATCTTAGTGGTGTAGCAGGAAGGGATATTTCTTCAGCACCAGGCTATACTGGTGTAGGCAATTATTCCAAACCAAGTAGTTATTTCACAAAGCTGGATGCGCCAACTTTCATTCTTACCTATGCAGAGTCACAATTACTACTGGCTGATGCAGCGGCAAGATGGACGATCTCCGGCGCATCTTCAGCTGCTACTTATTATAATAATGGTGTGAAAGCAGCGATCACTTTTATGGGACCTTATGATCCTGCTGCCGTTATCAGCGATGCTACCGCAGATGCCTTCCTGCTGGCTCATCCTTACGTTCCGGCAAATGGATTGAACCAGATCAATACACAGTATTTCATACATACGGCTACGATGTTTGATTTTTACGAAGGATGGAGTAACTGGAGACGTACAGCATTGCCGGTGCTGACCCCGGTAGTATATCCCGGCAACGCAACCAATGGAACAATACCACGCAGGTTCCCTTATCCGCTTGAGGAATCAAACACCAATCCAACAAATTATAAAACTGCGCATGATGCGGTTCCCGGTGGGGATAATATGACCGGAAGGGTATGGTGGGACAAACCCTAAAAAGAGGCATTACTTCTCAGGTATATTAAGCAGCAGAAGGCTGTTCGCCGCAAGACGAACGGCCTTTATTGTTTCACACAGAAATTGTAGCTATTCCTGCGGACCATTAAAATCCTGATTATTTATTTTGTTACCCGGCCAATTCCAAATTGATCAGCAACCCTTACAACCTTATTTCCCTGCATCTGGACCTCCATCATTTTCTCACTTGCAACACTATTATGATGCTCATCCTGCAGCGTCAGCAATATCTTACGCGTTTTTACATCTATCACTTCTCCACTGGAGGGGTACGCGTATTTCCCATCCAATGTAAAAGTTACCCAACCCGGCATATCCTGCAATGGAATGGTGGTTAATTGCTGATAAGGTGGAACAGCACTGAATATATGTAACCGCATATTAAATCCATCAGCCACCCATAATTCCTTTTCATCTGGAGTGAGGCCGATACCGTGACTTGGATTTCCGTGTCTTCTTACCGGACCCTTATTCCAGCCCTCTACCTCAATATGGGCCACTACTTTTCCGGTTTTCAAATCGCCTACTTCAAATCCAAGAAGGCTATCAACCGTAACATAAACAAGTGATTCAGCGCCATTGATAGTAAACGGCCGTATAAAATTTTTAAAGGGACCTACTTTTTGAACGATCTCGTGTTTGGCAGGATCTGCCACCATTAAGATGGGTGAACCAATATCACCCATATACACACGGTTTCCCGACATCGAATAAATAGTATTATGGGCCCGTTTTACCACCGGGATCTTCTTTATGATGTTACCAGTTTCACAATCAACAACATTCCAAAAATCCTTTTCAAAGGAAGGCAGGTACATGGTTTTTCCATCAGGAGAAATGGCCATCCGGTCACACCCTCCTTCAATAGCCTTCTCCCAAACCAGTTTATCAGTAGCAAGGTCAATCCGTTGAAGCCCTTCCCATGTACTCACATAAATACTGTTTAATG
>CAMLGP010000533.1 GCA_946479535.1 uncultured Bacteroidota bacterium | reverse complement strand
GCGGATGAAAGGCTGAAGGAATCATTCACTGCTATCCGTGAACTCAGCGAACACCTCCAAAATATCAGAGAAGAAGAAAGAGCCCATATGGCCCGCGAAATTCATGATGAGCTCGGGCAATTGCTAACCGTATTGAAAATGGATGTTTCATGGCTCAATAAACGTGTTGTTTCTACTGAGCCGGGTATTAAGGAAAAATTTACCGAATTGCTGGAAATGCTGGATACCACTGTGAAAACAGTAAGACGCATTGCTTCTGAATTAAGACCCACCCTGCTGGATGACCTTGGTTTGGTTGCTGCCATGGAATGGCATCTGGAGGAGTTTGAGAAGCGGTCTGGCATTGCCAAAGAATTCAACAATTCTGTAACTGAAGTAACTATTGATGATTCAATGAAAATTGGTTTGTTCCGGATACTTCAGGAATCACTCACCAATGTGGCAAGGCACTCTCAGGCACAGAAGGTGAATGTTGGCCTCGAAAAAAATAATGGACACATTATCTTAAAGATTACAGATAACGGGAAAGGCTTTGATACTTCCCGGACTACCAGAAAAACACTAGGCCTCCTTGGAATGAAAGAAAGAACTGAAATGATGGGAGGCGAATACCAGATTAAAAGTAAGCCAGGTGAGGGTACTGTTGTTGAAGTAAAGGTGCCCGTGCCTGTTATTGATTAGTAAACTCTATAATCTTATCTTATTTTATGCTAAAGATCCTGATTGCAGATGACCATGCCATTGTTCGTAAAGGTTTAAAACAGGTGATACTTGAAGAATATCCATCTGCAGTTATTGGTGAAGCAGCTGATGCAGAAGCACTGTTGCACCAGGTTATCGAAAATGAATGGAACATTGTAATATGTGACATGAATATGCCTGGGCGCAGTGGCCTGGATGCTCTGAACCAGATAAAACATGCCGCCCCCAATCTTCCAGTTCTTATTATGAGCATGTACCCGGAAGACCAGTATGCCCTGCGCGTTTTAAAAGCTGGCGCATCAGGGTATCTTGGGAAAGATCCTGTTCACGATGATATCATCAACGCCATACCGACATTACAGCTGGGAAAAAAATTCATTACTCCATCAATAGCAGAAAAACTGGCGTCCACACTTGGTCAGGATACAACTGTTCAATCTCATGAAACGCTTTCCGACCGGGAATTTGATGTTTTCAAATTACTGGCCTCAGGTAAATCCGTTTCAGAGATTGCTGCCCAGCTCTCCCTGAGCGCTACTACCGTGAGCACCTACCGGTCAAGAATCATGGAAAAAATGGGAATCCAATCCAACGCAGGTCTAACCCGGTATGCATTGGAGAAAAAGCTGATCTGATTTTCCGGTTATACTCCTAAGAACTTACTCTTACCAAAAAGAGACGGAAGAAGTATGTCTCGTATACACAATTCTTGACCCACATCAAGATTTTTGTAGTATGAACTCTACAAGGATTACCAATGGATTGCTACAATGGGTACAGAATTAAAGACTTACATTGCAATACACTAACCAGTCAACCACCTATAGAACACGCTTACATCATGCTCCGGATATTAATAGCAGACGACCACGATATAGTACGCCAGGGAATAAGGCAACTATTACTTGAAGAATTTAATTCTGTACAGGTGGAAGAGGCTATTGACACCCCAACGCTCATAGATCTTGCTCTTTCCCAGCAATGGGATATTATTGTTTCAGACCTCGTAATGCCGGGTGGTGGCGGCTTCTATGCACTTGAAAAGATCAAGCAAAAATGTCCGGATACACCGGTTCTTATACTTAGCACACATCCTGCAGAACAATATTCCCAGCGGGCTACCAAGGCTGGGGCCGAAGGCTTCATTAATAAAAGCACCCTTCCCAACGGTCTTGTTAATGCGATCCAGGAGATCATCGAAAAAAAAAAGTAATGGCGTGAACGCCACTCTTCCCTCACACTGCTAATAATCAGCATCTAAAGTTTTTGTAGTCATTTTCCTACAAGGAGTTCGTACGTTTTAGCACCTCGGAATGATAGACTCATCTATTTTTTAAGAGTCGCTACAGAGGTTTCTTTGTGCAACTATACCAACCCATGAATTATAAAAAAATATCAGTATTGATCGTTGATGACAACCGGTTCTACATAGACCGGATGACAGAAATGCTGATTGACCTGGAAGGCATTGGTCAGATCAATACTGCAGAAAACTACAAAGAGGCTTTTTCCCAGATCGGCACTGCTGAACATGACCTGGTATTACTGGACATTCACCTGCCCGATGGCAATGGACTAAACCTGCTAAAACAAATAAAAGGATCCCCTGGAAGGACCGAAGTTATTATGGTCAGCAATTGCAGTGACGAATTCTATCGTCGGCAAAGCAAGGAATTGGGGGCCTATTATTTTTTAGATAAAAGCAATGATTTTGAAATGATGCCGGCAATCTTATCAGAGATGAATAGTTGCTGACATCAGGACTCTGCCTAATTAAACCTTATTACGATGCGAGAATGGTCCGTGATTAAAAATCTCAACCATGCCTCGGACTTTTCAGCTGCTCTCCCCCTCTCAGTTGTAAAGGACGATGGTATTACCTCCCTTTCTGATACAAACTCTGGTACAGCGTGGGAAGGGAATCTGTTTTATAGTTTTCTTCAGCAAACCAACCAGCTTGCCTGGGTACTGGATAATGAAGGAACCCTTCTTTTTGCCAGCAGGGCGTTTTACAAATCCTTTGATATTTCAGAAAAAGAATGCATGAACCGGAATGTAATGGAAACTATTCCCATTGCGGTTACCCATTCTTTATTTGAACTGCATCACCGTGTTATTACAACAGGCAAGCCTGTTGAATCAACCCAGCGTATCCGGCTGGCAGATGGCAATAACCTGATCTGTTTCATGAACATTTTCTCACTGGGTACCCTCAATGGAAAGAAATTGGTAGGTGGTCATGCTATTCGATTACCCGATACAAATGAACTTGAAAAGAAATATCACCTGGCACAGGAGAGATTACTTACCCTCAATCGGGCCACATCCGATGCAATTTGGGAATGGGATATGCAAAGTGGACAAATGGTACATAATGATACCTTGCCGGAACTCTTCGGATATAAACCTAATACAGCCAGGGGACTTGCCTGGTGGTTGCGGCAGATCCATCCTGAAGACCGGAATCGTATTGCTGATAAGGTGAAAAATGCAGTTGAAGCTCATGAACAATCCTGGGACGATGAATACCGGTTCAAATGCGCGGATAACCACTACAAACATATTCA
>CAMLGP010000532.1 GCA_946479535.1 uncultured Bacteroidota bacterium | reverse complement strand
TGGCTGCACGGAATGGTTCGTGTCTCACGAACCATTCCAGGCATCTTGAAGTGTGGTAGGCAGGAAACTAAGCGTGGCGAGGAACAGGAATGCTTCATTACAATAGACCTGGAAGCCAGTAACTGGTGGACAGTAGCTCCTGAACAGTAGCTCGTGGACAGTACCTGGTGGCCAGTAGCTAATCTGCTTACCACTGAACCCTAATTAACTAGCGCGTAAGTAGCCTGATGCCCGTAAATCCCTATTTTTGCGCGTCCCGACTTAACCACGTCCAACAAGACGGAAAGGGACCCTCTAAACGTAGTTTATGAATTTCAAGAAAGTCAATAACCTGACCGGATGGGCCGTATTCATTGTTGCGCTTGCCACCTATGCACTAACTCGCGAAGCCCGCGGCAGCCTTTGGGACTGCGGTGAATTCGTTTCCAGCGCAGATAAAATGCAATTGCCTCACCCTCCCGGTGCCCCTTTATTTACTCTCCTGGGCCGTTTCTTTATTATATTATTTGGAGATAACCCCAGAACCGCTGCTAACGCAGTGAACTTCATGAGTGCTGTGGCCAGCGCCGCTACTATTTTATTCCTGTTCTGGACCATCACCCACTTTGCACGCAAGATGTTTGTGAAAGTTGGTGAAGAACTGACCGATAATCAGATCATCACTACCATGGCAGCTGGCGTGGTGGGCGCCCTGGCTTATAACTTCAGTGATTCATTCTGGTATAGTGCTGTGGAAGGTGAAGTGTATGCCCTTTCTTCCTTCTTTACCGCCCTGGTATTCTGGGCTATTCTCAAATGGGAACATGCTGATGAACATGCAGGTAATGATTCACTCGCCAGAGCAAGAAGTGACCGATGGATCATCTTCCTTTTCTTTATGATGGGACTTTCCATTGGCGTTCACCTGCTCAACCTCCTGACCATTCCCGCCATCGTAATGGTCTATTATTATCGCCGTTACCAATCAACTAATAAAGGCGCTATCCTGGCCTTTCTCATCGGCTGCCTGATCACCGGTTTAGTACAGGTAGGCGTTATACAATATTCAATGAAGGCCGCCGGTCTGTTTGACGTATTCTTCGTAAACTCTTTAGGAACTGGCTTCTTCTCCGGATTCACTGTATACTTCCTTGCCGTTGCAGCAGTAATTATATGGGCACTGGGCTTTTCCGAAAGGAAAATGTCAAAAGGAAAGCTTGTACTATGGTTCATACTCTTTTTGGGTTTATCAGCTCTCCCCTTCTTTACCACTACTGGTTCCGGAGGAGTTAAATTCCTGAAATTCCTGTTGATTGTTGGAGCAGGCTTCCTTTGCGGATATTTCATTAAACCGGGTGGACTTCGTGTATTGAAACTCGGTCTATGGTGTTATGCGTTTATGATGCTGGGATACTTTATGTATTTCACTTCACTCATCCGCTCCAATGCAAACCCGGCCATTGATATGAATAATGTTGATAATCCAATCAACCTTGTTTATTATCTAAGCCGTGAACAGTATGGCAGCGCACCACTGGTGTATGGACCTCATTTCGCTGCAACCTATGATGATGTGAACCAGGATGACCCTATCCTGGAAGGTGAAATGCGTTATATAAAGGGAAAGGACCGCTATATCCCAATCGGCCCCTCAAGAGAATACAATTATAATAGCAGCGTGATGCAGTTGTTCCCCCGTGTGTGGGACCCTAGCAATGACCAGTTCCATGCTACTTTCTATGCGCAATGGCTAAACATTCCGCAGGATCCCCAGACAGGAAAATACGATCCTCCAACTTACATTGATAATTTCAAGTGGTTTTTCACGTACCAGATGGATCTCATGTACTGGCGTTATTTCATGTGGAATTTTGCGGGTAAACAAAACGATGTACAGGGCCTCGGTAATGCACGTGATGGTAACTGGATAAGTGGAATTGGAATGATTGATAATGCCCGGCTGGGTGATCAAAGTAAACTCCCCGATAGCATCAAAGAAAATCAGGCACATAATAAACTATACATGCTGCCCTTTATCCTGGGCATCATTGGATGTGCTTATCAATACTTTAAAAACAGGAAGGACTGGATCGTCAGCTTCCTCCTGTTCTTCTTTACAGGTATTGCTGTGGTGCTCTACCTCAATCAGCCTGGGAACCAGCCCAGGGAACGTGATTACGCTTATGTGGGATCCTTCTATGCCTTTGCAATATGGATTGGTCTGGCAGTGGTTGCATTGGTAAGATTGGCAAGGGAAAAAGAAGACAAAACCACCTTTACAAATGCCTTGATCTATGGTGGCGCCCTTACGTTCTTTATCATCGTCATGAGTGGCTGTCACGGTTCCTTCAGTGGTGTATTGATCTCTTCCATATTGATAACAGGGCTCTATCTTTTATTGACTGCCGGTCTAACGCTGATACTGCGGGCAATATCGTCTGGTGGTTCCAACTGGAAAACATTAAACATTGCCACTTCAGTACTTTGCCTGGTGGTTCCAATAATAATGGCACAGCAGGAATGGGATGACCATGATCGCAGCAATAAAACCTTAGCACCTGATCTCGCTAAAGATTACCTGGAAAGCTGCGCGCCCAATGCCATTCTCTTCACATTCGGTGATAATGATACTTACCCGCTCTGGTATGCACAGGAAGTGGAGGGTATTCGTCCGGATATTCGCATTATCAATAATAGTTTGCTGGGGATCGACTGGTATATCAATCAGCTTCGTTATAAAGTAAATCAGTCTGATTCAATAGATGTGATCTGGTCGCCTGAGCAGATTGAAGGTGATGCAAGACAGTACATGGGTTATCGTCCTGAACGCAACCAGACCAATTACTATGAACTGTATGATGTAATGAAGAACCAACTGGGTAAAACCGTTCTGGATCCTGAAACAGGAAGGGATGCTGGCCCAAGAGCCTTCCCTGTAAACAAATTCTATGTTCCAGTGGATACCGCTGCCGTTAGGGCAAATGGTACAGTAACGGCTACAGATTCTATTGTTTCACCCATGACCTTTGAAATTATCAAGCGCACACTGGACCGTGGACTCTACCGGAGTGATCTGATCATTCTCAATATCATCGCTGCAAATAAATGGAAACGTCCTATTTACTTCACCTCACCTTATGGTGAACTTGGATTTGGGCAGTATTTGCGTAAAGATGGTTTGACCTATCGACTCACACCGGTTGTTAATAACTATCCCCAGTTTGAATGGCAGATTGAACAGACAATTAACCGGATAGAACAGGAGCAGCGTATTGGAATTGGAGGCACAC
>CAMLGP010000531.1 GCA_946479535.1 uncultured Bacteroidota bacterium | reverse complement strand
CAAGAACAGGTTGTGCTTTGGAGAACTGAATAAGACAATGCAATGACAAAAAAAGACATACCGCTTTTAAAGGGGTAGGGTAAAAATTTTGCATACACAAAGGGTTTGGGTGTAGAAGAGTAGAATCAAAATAAGGGCCACATCCCCATTGATTTTAATATGTGGCAATTCCGTAACAGACAATCAAACCAATAACCTGTTGAATTACGGGATTAATAGCTTGTCCGTAGTTGTCCATTTATTTCCAAAGCAGGTCAAAAAATACATCCCCTTGCCTAATACCGGAATATTTAAAGTAATGTAATCCTTCTGACCATTGAGATCCTTAACAAATGCAACAGTCCCATCCGGTCTGGTGAGAGTGACTCTTTCAACAGGCAATGTTGCATTCACATTTACATGATTTCCAGTTACGACTGTTGGATAAACCTTCACCGGGGAAACTACATCGCCGGAAAGCCTGATGGTTCCTGAATAGAGAAATTTACCATCTAGCTGTTCTGCTTGCAGGCGGTAAAGCACCGGACGGTTATCTCCGGTGTAATGCCTGAAATCATAATTTGAGCCTGGTAAGACCTCTCCAGCGGTTTGATAATCAATTCCATTTAAACTGTACTCGACTATGTATTTGCGTGTGTTGTTCTCCCTTGAAATATCCCACTCAATTTCATTATAGCCAGTATAACGTTCTGCAGTGAATGTAGTTAGAGTAACAGGCGTGTTACCATTTACATCACGCAATCCCAGGTAATTAGCATCATTACTCCTGTAGTATTGTTGTGCGGAAAGTTTAGGCATCCAGGCACACAGCATCAACATCATCAAAAGAGGTAAGGCGGCCGGGCGAAAGTAGTTTGTCCGCATACCATTTTATTTTATAAAATATAAAAATCAAAATCGGTGCCTGTCCATCTTAGAGGCCTTGAAAAGAAAATGGACTGAAAAGCAAACAGTAATGTTTTACATTCTATTTACAAGTAAGGAGAATTGTATCTTTACAGGGAAAAAATTCCCTTCCAACTTATTTTCCTGCAATGAATTCGATATTAAACTTCACGATTGTTCAAAGCCAGCTTCATTGGGAAAACAGGAATGCCAACCTTCAAATGTTTGAAAAAAAGATCAGGAGTATCTCTGGTAAAACCGAGGTGATCCTGCTCCCCGAAACTTTTACAACCGGTTTTAGCATGAAACCAAAGGCTTTGGCTGAAACGATGGATGGTGAGACAGTGCAATGGATGAAACGAATGGCGGCAGAAAAAAAAGTAATCATAGCTGGTAGCGTTATTATAGAAGAAGAAGGGCATTATTATAATCGGTTGATCTGGATGTTACCTAATGGACATTATGGAGTATACAATAAGCGTCACCGTTTTGCTTACGCAGGAGAAGATAAAGAGTTTTCTCCCGGAAATAAGAGATTGATAGCCTCAGTTAATGGCTGGAAGATAAACCTGATGGTATGTTATGATCTTCGGTTTCCCGTTTGGGCAAGGCAAACCGATAACCAGGAATATGATGTTCTTGTATATGTAGCCAACTGGCCAGAACGTAGAAGTCATGCCTGGAAAACATTATTGCAGGCCAGGGCCATCGAAAACCAGTGTTATGTAATTGGCGTTAACAGAGTGGGGGATGATGGTAATCAGATCCATTATTCAGGAGAGAGCATGGCAATTGATCCTCTTGGCGAAGTGCTCTATACAAAAAATGAAGTAGAAGATATTTTTACCGTCTCTTTAAATAAAGAACAATTGGATTGCGTACGGCAAAAGCTGCCATTCTGGAAGGATGCAGACCGCTTCATGATACTTGGCGACGAGGAATAAGAAAATCTAATGAGGCCTTACATCAACTTTTTGCTCCGCCTGATCAATTCCATAGTTTTTTCCAGCTTGTAATCAGCGCCTTTCTTAATTGCCTCAATTGTAGGAAATGCTTCAACTTCCGGTTGAACTCCCTTCCCTGTTTTGGGATAATCTTTATTGATCACTAATCTGAATAATGGAAGCCGGAATTGAACTTTTGTTTCAGGCAGGGTAACATCAGGTATCAGCCAGGCAGAATTGCCATAGGCACCGCCGCCTGTCTCTTCGCCAACTATTGTAACATTCTCCTGATGTTGAAGAGTGGAGGCAAAAAGAGTTGTAGCAGAAAAAGAATTACCCCCCGTAAGAATATACACCTGACCCTCAAAATGATTATTCTTCTTTGGCCTGAAATAATGCCTTTCAAAATATCTGAAATGATAGAACCCATCTTTTTCCTTCCGGGTAAAGAAGGTCATAAAGAGCCGGTTCCAGAAATCATCCTGAATATATTTGCTATATCGCTTTCGTTTGGTAACAGCATAAAGAGAGTCTCCAACTTTAAAATTATGATCGGTAATAAAGCGGGTTAACAGGTTTGAATTTGTAACACTTCCTCCTCCATTATTTCTTACATCAATGATCAGGTGACTGATATTGTTCTTTTCAAGAGCTCTGAATGAACGACGGAAGAATCCCTTTAATCCATAGCCTTTGCCAAATGAATTCAGGTCCATCATTGCAACATGCGTCGTGGAATCAATTTTTAAAAGCCGTACTGAATTCTTACGTATTGTCCTTCTTTCTTTTTTGGATGGCTGCGGAGTTCTGGTTGCAGGCCTTTGACCGCGATTTGTGGTATCTCTTGGTGGAGGAAAAAAAGGAGTGATCATTGTGGTTCTTGCATTACCTGCGCTATCCAGAAACCCAATTGTATAATTGCGTGTATAACCAAAGATGGAAGAATAAAGGGAGCCGAAAAAACCCCTGTTGCTAAGGGTTTGGAATTTATGGGTGGTATTATATCCATCGGTTGATAAATAGGCAAACAGGGAATCAATGATGACCTTCATGGGACGGTCATTGATGCTGGTCAGTATGGTGCCTCGTTTTAATAATGTATCCCGCCGGTTAATATTGGCTGTCACAACGGCGGTATCATTCCACAGTTTGAGACTGAGTGGAAATAATCTTGAGATCCTTACAGTATCCAGGTAGCGGCCATAGTGTTTGGATGACCTTACGCTGGTATGTCCACAATCGATCTTTGCGGTTACATAATTCAGAACCTTCCTGAAATCCGGCTCAGTCATGGAATCTCTTAGCTGCTGCCTTCCCCAGGCAAAGTACATGTCCATACTGTCCTTGCTTGTGTACCAATAAAGTCCGGGGTGAGCCTGTTCCAGTGTTTCCTGGTAGATGGAATAGTCTTTCTGAAGTTGTTGGGGAGAATATTTTTTATTG
>CAMLGP010000530.1 GCA_946479535.1 uncultured Bacteroidota bacterium | reverse complement strand
TGCTCCCGATTTTGAAAAATTCAAAAAATGGGCAGAAACCGTTCCTTATACCGTCCGGAATCCTTTATACCACTGGACACATCTTGAGCTGCAGCGTTATTTTAATGTTCACGATATCCTAAATCCGGATACAGCTCGCAAGATCTATGATGATTGTACTGCACAACTCCAATCCTCTGAATTTTCTGTGCGTAACCTGTTACGTAGAATGAATGTGCGCCTGGTATGTACTACGGATGATCCAATTGATTCACTGGGATATCATAAATCAATTAAGGAAGATGGATTTGAAATTCCTATTCTCCCTGCCTTCCGTCCGGATAATGCAATGAATATTGCTGATCCGCAGAAATTTATTGCATATACCAAAAAACTGGAAGCTGTTTCAGGCATTACAATATCTTCTTTTGATGATTTCCTTTATGCCTTGCAAAATCGTCATGATTTCTTTGCTTCCATGGGTTGCAATGTATCTGACCATGGACTGGAAGAGATCTATGCCGATGATTTTACAGGAAGTGAGATAGATGCCATCTTCAATAAAGTTCACGCAGGCAAGTTTGTAAGTGAAGCAGAGCAACGGAAATTCAAATCAGCCATGCTCATTCATTTCGCAGAATGGGATTGGGAAAAAGGCTGGGTGCAACAGTTCCACCTCGGGGCACTTAGAAATAATAATTCGCGTATGAAACAGACGCTTGGCGTGGATACCGGATGGGATTCAATGGGCGACTGGCACCAGGCTAAGCCATTGGCCAGTTTCCTTGATAAACTGGATAGTAATAATAAACTGGCTAAAACAGTCATCTATAATCTTAACCCGGCCGATAATGAAGTTTTTGCTACCATGTTGGGCAATTTCAGTGATGGTTCAACAGTGGGTAAAATACAGTGGGGGTCAGGCTGGTGGTTCCTGGATCAGAAAGATGGGATGGTCAAACAGATGAACACATTATCCAATATGGGATTGATCAGCCGGTTCATTGGAATGCTTACTGATTCAAGAAGTTTTCTTTCCTTCCCACGGCATGAATATTTCCGCCGCATATTGTGTGATCTCTTTGGGGATGAAATAGAAAAAGGAGAACTGCCGAATGATGTGAACTGGATCGGGAAGATCATTCAGGATATTTGTTTCAATAACAATAAAAATTATTTCAACTGGCAATTGGCACAGCAGCCCACCAAGGCGAAAGTGACCAGCCTTTAAATTTTACAATGGGAGTTCTCGATCAATTTAGTCTCAAAGGGAAAACGGCTGTAGTAACGGGTTGCAATAAGGGGATAGGAATGGGGATGGCCATAGGTCTTGCAGAAGCAGGAGCCGATATCATTGGTGTGTCAGCTACACTGGAACTGAGTGGAAGTAAAATAGAAAAAGAAGTAACTGGCCTGGGCCGCAAATTCACAGCCTATCAGGCTGATTTCTCCAATCGTGATAGCGTATATTCTTTTATAAAAAAAGCAAAGGCGGAAAATCCAGTAATAGATATATTGGTTAATAACGCAGGAACCATTAAACGTGCACCCGCTGCAGAACATCCGGATGAATACTGGGATGAGGTAATGGCCATAAACCTGGATTCGCAATTTGTACTGGCGCGGGAATTTGGAAGGGATATGGTACAACGCGGAAGTGGCAAGGTCATATTCACCTGTTCCCTGCTGACTTTTCAGGGTGGAATAAATGTGATCAGCTATGCTGCCAGTAAAGGCGCTTTAGGCAGCGTTGTAAAAGGAATGGCTAATGAATGGGCAGAAAAAGGCGTGAATGTAAACGGCATTGCTCCTGGGTATATAGATACAGACAATACAAAACCATTACAGGCTGATCCTGAAAGAAACAAAGCCATATTGGGCAGGATACCAGCTGGACGCTGGGGTACGCCTGAAGATTTTAAAGGCGCAGTGGTTTACCTGGCATCAGATGCCGGTTCCTATGTAAATGGAACTATTCTTACAATAGATGGCGGATGGATGGGCCGCTGATTCACAAAAAATCAAGTTTTTTTAATAATGCAAATCAGACATACTAACAGTCCCGCGGAAACAAGACAGATGGATACGGACCAGCTCCGTGAAAATTACCTGGTATCAAACCTGATGCAGGATGATAACCTTCAACTGGTATATTCTCATTATGACAGGGTGATCATTGGTGGCGCAAAGCCGGTAAATAAGACACTGGACCTGCCCAATCATCCTGAATTGAGAGCTGAATATTTTTTAGAAAGAAGAGAATTGGGTGTGATCAATGTGGGAGGTAAAGGAAAAGTAACAATTGATGATCAGACCTTCGAGCTGGACAAACTGGATTGTGCTTATGCCGGAAAAGGGACAAGGAAAGTAAGCTTTTCTTCTTCCAATAAAAATTCACCAGCGATCTTCTATTTGCTATCAGCTCCTGCTCACATGACTTATCCTGCCGCCAAATTTACCAAGGAGCAGGCATCACCCGTTTCACTGGGTGCTGTTGAAACAGCCAATAAGCGTACAGTTTACAAATACATTCACCTGGAAGGGATCAAAAGCTGTCAGTTGGTAATGGGCTTAACCGTACTGGAAGCTGGCAGTGTATGGAATTCGGTACCACCGCATACACATACGCGTAGAATGGAAGTGTACTATTATTTTGACCTTCCAGACCAGCACCGCATCTTCCATTACATGGGAGAGCCTCAGCAAACGCGGCATATGGTAATGGCAAATAATGAAGCGGTAATATCACCCCCCTGGAGTACGCATTTTGGATGTGGCACCAGCAATTATGGATTTATCTGGGGAATGGCAGGAGAGAACCTGGTATATACTGATATGGACCCTGCACCAGTACATGAATTGAAATAAAAAAACGTCTTAAAACAAAACCAAAATAGAGATGTCAAAAAAAGTAGTAACACTTGGCGAAATCATGTTGAGATTGTCAACTCCTGATTACAAAAGATTTGTTCAGTCTGATACATTCGATGTTACCTATGGGGGCGGAGAAGCTAATGTTGCAGCAGCTTTGTGTAATTATGGATTGAATGGAACTTTTGTTACCAAGGTCCCCAATAATGCCATTGGCCAGTCTGCCATCAATCACCTGCGCCGGTATGGTGTGGATACGCAGTTCATAGTAAGAGGTGGTGACAGGCTTGGAATCTATTTTCTTGAAACAGGGGCTTCCATGCGTGCCTCACAGGTTATTTATGACAGGGCAGGCGCTTCCATTGCCGAGGTTGATACAAAGGAATTTGACTGGGATAAGATACTGGATGGAGCTGACTGGTTCC
>CAMLGP010000529.1 GCA_946479535.1 uncultured Bacteroidota bacterium | reverse complement strand
TATATTTTGTCTTCTGACGCAGAAATGGCAGAAAAGATCTACTTACAACTTGACAATAAAGTTTATACTACTGACCAGACTATCTGGTTTAAGGCTATTGTTGCCATGGCGGGGGACCACACACCCAGTAAAGTCAGCGGAGTCCTGTATGTGGAACTTATAGATCCCAATGAAAATATAGTAGAGCAGAAGCGGATAAAAGTAGACCGGGGATTTGGTAACGGCTTCTTTCAGTTGGCGCCCATTTATCCTTATGGCATGTACCAGGTCAGAGCTTACACGGAATGGGACAAAAATTTCGGTTCCCGCTTCCTCTTTAAAGAATACATAAGGGTGGCAGGTCCGGAAGGTCAGTCCGAAAAAAGCGCGATCCAAAATGTAACGCTCATTGAAGGACAGACAGGCCGCCGTTTACAGCTTAGCCTGGATCCTGCTGCTGTAGACAGCCTGACGCGAAAGAGCTTTCCACTTTATATCACATTGGATTCAAAAAAGGATACCATCCAGCTTCGGAAGAACAGGAGTGATCAATACCTGCTGGATTACGTTATTCCCGGTAATAGTCGCTTTGTAACATTGGGATTTGAAACGGTACAGCATATTCAATACGCTAAAACGATTGTGCTGGACACTACTTATAAGGACCTTCAATTCTTTCCCGAAAGTGGCGAAATGGTTCATGGCCTTCCTTCTTTATTAGGTATTAAGCTCCTGGGCTATGATGGCAAAGGAAAATCCGTATCAGGGAATATTACAAACAGCAAAGGAAAGATAATGGCCTCCTTTAAAACAAATGAATTGGGAATGGGGTCAGTATGGATTGAAGAAGCAGATAGTACCGAAAAATACAGTGTACGGATCTTATCAGCAGCGGGAACAATACTGCCACAAACCTGGTCATTACCTGCTGTTGCATCAAAGGGAACTATTCTTTCTGTTAGCAGAGTAGAACAAAAGATCATATTGAATGTCCGTTCCAATTACAGGATGGGCGATAGCATAATTGTGAGAGCTTCCTGCCGGGGTATTATTTATTACGATATTAAAGGCCGGTTAAAGAATGGCTCATTAGAATATTACCTTCCATCAAATGTGCTGCCTGAAGGAATAATCAATTTCACACTGATGACACCGGTAAACACTCCGGTGGCAGAACGGCTTTATTTTAATGAACGTTCAGACACCAGGATCCAGATTGCGGGCAGCACAGACAAACAATCCTACAGCCAGCGGGAAAAGACCCAGATCTCACTGGAGACTAAAGACAGCGATGGCAAACCTTCACCTGCGCATTTATCCCTGATGGTCTTAAATAGTTCACCGGAGAGTGGTGACCTTAACCAGAATATTCTCTCTTATTTTTTATTGAACTCAGACCTGAAAGGAGAAATAGAGAACCCCGGCTTCTATTTTTCGAAAAAGGAAGATCATTTTACTGATCTGGATGCATTGCTGCTTACCCAGGGATGGAGTAAATATAATTATACCAGGGAACCAACCACTTTGCAGTTCAATCCTGAACCATACCTGGTTGTATCAGGCAATGTAAAAGGAGGTCTTTCAAACAAGCGGATCATTAAAGATGCTTATCTCACTTTGGCGACATTTGGCAAGCAACCTTACTTTGCAAAACAAAAAACGGATAGCCTGGGAAGGTTTGCCTTTCCATTGGATGATTCTTATGATCAGACAACAGATATTCTCATTCAAAGCAATAACAAATCGGATAAGCAGAAAGAATACGTCATTACTATCGATCAAAAACGTACACCGGATGTAGTCTATGACCATCGCTGGTCTGTACAAATACCTGACAGTATTGACCAGTCATACATTGAAACAAGTATCGCGGCTAAAAAAGCATTCGATAAGTATATAGACTCGGTTGAGGGAAAGACGCTTCAGGCCGTTATTGTAAAAAGCAGGATACTTTCTGAACAGCAAAAACTGGTCACTGAGAAATATGGCGAGGCCAAAACAGTTATTGATGGCAAAACTATCCAGAATAAGGAAGCGAAATGGTCTTATGGACTCTATAGTGTCTTACTATTTAATTTCCCCGAACAGGTAACCATTACCAGGGCTGGTAATGGAAACTTATATGCACGCCTTCATAATAGTGAAATGACCCTTGTGGTCATTGATGGAATACCGGTTAAGTATTACGAATACAATTTTATTCCTTCCATTCCACCCAGTGAAGTAAAAAGTTTTGAACTGATACCTTTCGCGAAAGATTTCCATAGTCTCTTTTGCGAGGCGATCCCGGAAGCCTGTGCCAGTCCTAATGCACCAGTTATTGGAAATGTGATCGCCATTTATAGCTATGCAGGAAAGGGATTAAATGGAATAAGGCCAACAGTGGGTATAAAAAAGACAACCATTCCGGTGTTTTCACCAACTCGTGAATTTTACGCGCCTGAATACGAACAACTAAAATCAGAAGACTGGAAGAAGCCTGATAAACGTACGCTGATACACTGGCAACCCAATTTCCTATCAGATAGCACGGGAAGGCATAAGCTGTCTTTTTACAATGGAGATGTTACCGGCAGAACACAGGTGGTAGTGGAAGCCATTTCGGAAGGCGGTGAATTAGGTTACCAGGAATTCTTTTATGATGTAAGAAAGCGATACTAACAATATATAGTTATCAATTACAGCTGGCGCCTGTTTATTAACCAGAAAAATTAAAATGATATATGAATCTTCAAAAGTTTTTTATTTCAATGCTTGCATCTTTTTCTTTTATGTATTGCCATGCACAGCAGGACCCAGGTGTTGTTTTAATTCCGGCAGGCAGTACAATTGGGGAGAAATTGCCGCTGGCTAAACAATTTAAATACCCGGAATTCAGATCAGGACAGGTTGTATTTAAAGATGGTTCTATTGCACCTGCCAAACTAAATTATAGTTATTTAACCGGGGAAGTTGAGTTTATTGGACCTGCAAATGATACATTGTCGCTGTCTGATGACAAGACTACCTTAGTTAAAGAAATATCGATTGACAGCTCTGTTTATTGCTTTAACAAGGATTATTTTGAAGCAATAGCCGGTAATTCCGAGACAGGCCGTTTATTAAAAAGGCAGGTATTTTATGAAGTAGAAAGAGAAAAGATCGGCGCCTATGGCGTAGCAGCACCTAATAGTTCAATTCAAACTTTTGGCGCCGTGGGTAATACAGGACCTACTTTCCGCAACAATCTTGTAGCCAATGAAAATCTTTACCTTAAGTTAGGAGTAGTCTATTTTATAGAAACCAAAAAAGGGGAGTTGGT
>CAMLGP010000528.1 GCA_946479535.1 uncultured Bacteroidota bacterium | reverse complement strand
GAAGACAGGGCGCTGGTGGATGCAATTGCCGGACAGGAAATTTATTGCCTGCAGTTATAAGGATTATTTACTTGCAAGCAGCAACGAGATCCCAGAAAGATGGTTACGAGCCCAGGAGAGGGGATAGACATCATTAATCTTTAGCCAACCATGCAGTTTACAAGAGGAATGCTCACCAAAAGAATGTGCGGTCATTCTGTTGCATTCTTTCTCATCTGTATTTTCATATTCACTTCTTCCTGTTCGCTGCAAAAGCAGATTGGTAAGGCTGCTGCTGTAGCGCTTGCAGATTCTTCTTTACAAAATGCTCATGTAGGGATTAGTATTTATGAACCCGCTACGGGTAAATACTGGTATAATTTTAATGGCGATAAATATTTTGTTCCTGCAAGTAATACGAAGTTGCCGACATGTTATGCGGCTATGAAATATTTGGGGGACAGTCTGGTGGCTGGGAGATTTACCACAGAACCTCTTGACGGCACACACACTTTTTACCCTTCAGGAGATCCAACATTTCTGCATCCTGATTTTAAAGTTCAGCCGCTATTTTATGAATTACGGAAGTTAACCCGGCTAATAATTGATTTTACAGGGTTTGAAGAAGAACCTTTAGGGAGCGGCTGGAGCTGGAATGATTATAACGAGGACTATATGGCAGAACGCTCTCCGTTTCCCATATATGGGAATTTGGTTCGATTTAATTTTAAAAAATCAATTTTATCCTCTGTTCCATCAGTACGAGTAGAAATAGACAGCCTGGGTCTAAAACCATATAATGCTGATTCAATAAGGAAAGCATATCGTGAAGGGCATTTCAGTATTACACGTGATATTGGTAAAAACGAGTTTAATATAATTCCGGAAAAAGGAGATTATGTTGCAAGTGATATTCCTTATAGATTTAACTATGATTTTATTGTTCAAATGCTTAGTGATACGCTTAAATTTAATCAGATTTATGTGGGTAGGACAGTGGATGCTCGTAAACAGAGTCAAACAGGAACAGTGATCCATTCGCAACCAACCGATTCGCTTTTAAAGATCATGATGCACCGTAGTGATAACTTTTTTGCCGAACAATCTTTATTAATGGTTAGCAATGAAAAGATCGGAATCATGAATGATAGCAAGATCATCGAAACATTACTAAAAACTGATCTCAAAGGTTTACCGCAGGCACCACGCTGGGTAGATGGTTGCGGCCTTAGCCGCTATAATTTATTCTCACCTAAAGATTTTGTTTATATCCTCAACAAAATGAAGGATGAGTTTGGAATGGACCGGCTCAAAGTAATTTTACCAACAGGAGGACGAGGTACACTTTCCAGCTATTTTCTCGCCAATAAGAACCGCATATTTGCCAAAACCGGCACTTTAAGCGGTGTAGTGGCGCTTAGCGGCTTTTTCTATACCCGCAGCAATAAACTTCTGGTCTTTTCAGTTTTGGTCAACAATCATCACGGTTCAGCTACTGCAATACGCAGAGCAGTAGAGAAATTTTTGCAAAACGTTTGCAACAGGTAGGACTATCCTGGTGTCAATGCTTGAGCTGCAAACCTTTAAAACCAGAGCCATGCTAAAAACAGTTTTACTCTTTCTGAGCCTGCTTATCGGTAATTTAATTATGTCGCAGGACCATAAATTCAGGGCTTCAGCCCATGTTACTCTTTCCGTACCTACAAATACTGATATATCATCTATGGGAGCTGGTCTTGGTGCAACAGGGGAATTTGGCATCAATAAGAAATGGGCCACTTTGTTTTCTCTTGACTTTCATAATTTCTATGGAGAAGTGATTGATCACTTTAACCAGGACACCATCAAAGGATTCAGTATCCTTCCTATTATGGCAGGGTTTAAATATTATTCAAAGGAAAAGTTCTATATCGGTGCCCAGGGAGGAGTAGTGGTTGGACTGAAACATGCAGGGAATTGTCCCGGTCTTTCTGCAAGCACTGGTATGCTGGTGCCTTTAAAGAATGGTAATAAGGTGGATATAGGCATCAAATTCACGGCAGCTTTAAGTCAGACTTCCATTCCTGAAAATAATTTCCTGGATAGAGGAGGCTACAATTTCCTGTCTGGAAGCATTGGTTTTTTCTTCTGAATTACCCAACCCTTTCAGATATTTTTGAGGTATGAGCTTTGGCAATCGAAGAAGAAAGAATAATGCTAACGTTCAAACATCTTTTCCAACTGTTCACCATTAAATTCAAGATATACTGGTGACCCATCAGGAGCGGCATTGGGTGATTCACAGGCAAGGAGATTATTGATCAATTCTCTCATTTCCCTTTCGGTAAGTCTTGTTCCGGTTTTTATACTCTGTTGTTTGGCCAGGGAACGGATCAGCTTTTCGCGTTTGGAGTATTTGAGATCATTACTAAAATGCTTGTATTGCTCCAGCAACAGGTCTATAGTATGCCTTTCATTCCCATGTTCAATATCTGCAGGTGTACCTCGAACAACAAAGGTGTTTTTACCAAAAGGCTCAATTCCATAACCCAGTTGTTGCAGATCTTCCATTAATTCTTCAAGCAGAACAGCATCTGCAGGAACCATTTCAATGGTTGTAGGAAACATACTTTGTTGTGATGCAACAGGATTAGTCTTGCTGGCTTTTTTTAATTGCTCATAAATGATCCTTTCATGAGCGGCCTGCTGATGAATAAGCAGGAAACCTGTGCCTGAAGGAACAACTATATAGGAATTCAGGATTTGGGATAACTCTGCTTCTTCCGCAATATGTTTTGGAATTAATTGCTGGGGATTAGTCGGTGTAATACTTTCTCCAGGAAATGATGCTGGTCCTGGTTCATAAAAATCCTTCCAGTTCCCTGAATCACTTCTTTCAATAAAATGTGCCTGGTGTTTCTGAGTAAAGCCTTTGAACAAAGAAGTAGAGGCAGCTGCCGATTTTCTTTCTTCTGTAAAAGGTTGCTGAATGGAGGGCAATTGTTGTATGGAAGCATCCAGGTCAAAATCAAGGGCAGGCATTACACTGAATTGCGCCAATGCATGCTTGATGGCGGCCTGTACAAAAGCATAGATGATTTTCTCGTCCTCAAATTTTATCTCCTGTTTGGTAGGATGCACGTTCACATCTACCTGAGCAGGATCCAGATCAATGAACAATACATACATAGGAAAACTGTCTGTCGCGATCATTTCCTGGTAGGCGCTCATTACTGCATGATTGAGGTAGCCACTTTTAATGAAACGGTTATTGACAAAGAAGTACTGATCACCGCGTGTCTTTTTAGCAATGTCTGGTTTGCCTAC
>CAMLGP010000527.1 GCA_946479535.1 uncultured Bacteroidota bacterium | reverse complement strand
TCATTGATCCATTGGGTAAATTAAAATTCCTTTTGTTGAAAGTAATGCCTTCATCCTTTCATTTCAATTATGTAATGAATGAAAGTGACAAAACAGGAAAGATATTGTACCGGATCTTATTTGCTGCATGGATCATTGTCAATTTCATTCAGCAAAAGAGAAATACAATTGGACAGCGAGTAGCTTATCCATTTATAATTGTGTTACTATGGGCACTGATCTATCTGCCCTCGCTGTTGGTTAAAGAGAATTATGCATCTAACAGAACCTTGCTGGCTTTGAATCTTTCTGTGTTTTTCCTGGTTATGAATTCATTGATTAAAGCGATATCGTCAGAAAGAATGAAAAAAATGGTTGTAATCGGGATATGCACACTGTTTGTGGTTAATGCATGGTATAACTTTCATAAATTATTCCTGGAGCCAATTACGCAGGAGTATCGTTTGGTAAGAAGGTACATTTCTGAAAATTATAAGGACGATACCAGGATCGTATATTTTACCCGGCCGCAGGAAAATTTTTTCAGGCATGCTTATGGCATTACCAGATCATGGGATGAATTGGGGGTACCGTCAACATTCTTTAACTGGGTACCCGAACCCTTTGTGAAGCAAATTGTGTTTGAGAAAACTGGTGACAGAGAAAAGGCGAACAGTATAGAGGTTGTCAGCTGGGTGAGGGGAGAATCTGACAGCCGGTCTGGTTTGGCTTCGGAGAAGGGAACCTTATGGGTAGACGTGGAAAAGATCACCATGGATAAACAATCCGTTAGTACTATAGCCCCAGGTAAGGGTAGACCTTAGTATAGATATCCTCAGTCATCAATACGATTTTTTTCAAATCCTCAATCCCTGCAAATACGCCATGTTGCTCTCTATAGGAAATAATACTCCTCGCAATATTGAAACGGATATAAGGATGTGCTTTTAGTTCATCCAGGGAAGCCGTATTTATATTGATTTTCTTAATCTGGAAAGGAGTCATAAGAAAAAGCGGCCTGATCTTTTGAAAAACCGAATCAGCCAGTCCATACACCTCCCCAATCTGGTCGATGGAATAAAACCCACCCAGCTTTTCCCTGAACTTAACTATACGTTCTGCCAGTTTGCTGCCAATTCCCGGCAGGGCTATAAAGGCTGTTGTATCAGCTAAATTGATATCAACCGGAGCGGCTGGTTTGCGGACGTAGCGTTTTTCAGAGAATGGCCTGCTATTTTGCCCGGACTGGTTCCAATCCTTCCAGTGCCTGGCAGAATCGGGTTTGCGGGCGGCAAACTGCCTGATTTCCGGCCATTTTGGCCCGGAATGAACCAAATGCTCCGAATCCTGTTTTACTACAAGGGCTCTTACTAATGCTATCCAGGCAGTGTCAATATGATCAGGAGGTGTGCGGATGGCATTTCGGAAATAATACGGCAATAATAAGGTCAGAAAGATTAGTGCTACAAGCACCAGGATTGCGATCCTGTCTCTACGGGAAAAACTGAAATAATCCCTCATCCATGGTTTCATCTGCTTAATTTTTATTGTTTTCAGGCCAGATGGGGGCCATTGAGCATTTCCAGGGGTAATTCATCTGGCATTTGCGGTTCATAATCTTTTATTCACGCAGGTCCAAATTAGGTGGATAAACCACTGGAAAGACAGTTTTTAACTCGAATTTGGCGGGATTTTTGTCGGCAATTTTTTCTTGTTGGGATAGTTTTATTCCTTACCTTTGCAGTCCTTTATTTTGGCCAATAAAACTTTGACGTTCCAAATCAAACTTAAGTAGTTGAATCTCAGTGGTTTCTGTTTCTAACGAAATGGAAGCCTGTAAGTGATTTGCGCGTCCTCATTTATTGTAAAACCGGTTTTTACGTATGTCTTCAACTAAAGTGAACTCAAGAGTGGATTTCGGTAAGATTAAGCACCTGGCTGAAACACCCGACCTTCTTGAAGTACAGATTCAGTCTTTCAAAGAATTTTTCCAGTTAGAAACCACACCAGACAAAAGAAACATCGAGGGTTTGTTCCGCGTGTTCAAGGATAACTTCCCGATCACGGATACCCGCAACATCTTTGTACTGGAGTTTCTGGATTATTTTATTGATCCGCCCCGCTACACTATTGAAGAGTGTATGGAGCGCGGATTAACATACGCCGTTCCTTTAAAGGCAAAACTGAGATTAAGTTGTAATGATGAAGAGCACGTAGACTTCCAGACTATCGTGCAGGATGTGTTTTTGGGTAATATACCTTACATGACTCCCCGTGGTACTTTCGTGATCAACGGTGCCGAGCGTGTAGTGGTATCTCAGCTGCATCGTTCGCCCGGTGTATTCTTCGGTCAGTCTATTCACCCTAACGGTACCAAGATCTACTCCGCAAGGGTTATTCCTTTCAAGGGAGCCTGGATGGAGTTCGCTACAGACATTAACAATGTGATGTATGCTTATATTGACCGGAAGAAGAAATTCCCGGTTACTACTCTTTTACGTTCCATCGGTTACGAGATCGACACGGATATCCTTGAGCTTTTCGGTATGGCTGATGAAGTGAAGAGTGATAAGAAAACACTTTCCAAATATGTTGGCAGAAGGCTCGCAGCACGTGTATTGAGAACATGGGTGGAAGATTTTGTGGATGAAGATACCGGTGAGGTTGTATCAATCGAAAGGAACGAGATCGTAATGGAGCGTGATACCGTACTTGATGAAGAAGCGATCGATACCATTTCTGAAATGGATGTTAAGAGTGTATTCGTTCAACGCGAAGATGTAGGTGGTGATTACGCGATTATCTATAATACCTTAAACAAGGATACTTCCAATAGTGAACTGGAAGCGGTTCAGTTCATCTACCGCCAGTTGCGCGGTGCTGATGCCCCGGATAATGAAACTGCCCGTGGTATCATCGATAAACTGTTCTTCAGCGACAAACGTTATGATCTCGGTGAAGTGGGTCGTTACAAGATCAACCGTAAACTGAACCTGGATGCTCCGCTGGAACAAAAAACTTTAACTAAAGAAGATATCATCCTTATCATTAAATACCTGGTTAAATTAACCAATGGTAAGGCTGAGATCGATGATATTGACCACCTCAGCAACCGTCGTGTACGTACTGTGGGTGAGCAGTTATATGCTCAGTTCGGTGTGGGTCTTGCCCGTATGGCAAGGACTATCCGTGAAAGGATGAACGTGCGTGACAATGAGGTGTTCACTCCGGTTGACCTGATCAATGCAAGAACACTGTCTTCTGTGATCAACTCCTTCTTCGGAACATCACAATTATCACAGTTCCTTGACCAGACGA
>CAMLGP010000526.1 GCA_946479535.1 uncultured Bacteroidota bacterium | reverse complement strand
GTATTCATTGGCGAATCCTTCAGAAGGATCATTTTTATTGATCTGCAAAGCGAGTTCTCTGAAGCTGGGGGTGTTGGTATACAGACCTTTTTCAGTGAAATGCTTGTCGAAATCATTCAGGATACCATTCTGGGTATTGCATTGCACTCCCTGTTGTAAGAGTAATGCTTTGGCAATATGAACAAAACCGGAGTAAGCATGATAGATGCCATCGGCCCATGCTCCCCTGTCGAGAGCTTCCTGGCTAAGAGCCAGTTTCTCTTCAGCATCAAGGATAAGCGTTGCTACCAGGTCAATCATTACACCGGCGCACTCACCCACACCAATTGCGGTAGAGTATTTTGTTTCCTGTCCCCAGTCAATATAATCTTCAGCCTGTAATGTTTCCAGACTTGTGAGAGGTTTAAGCAGCTCGTAATAATATTTATCGCCCTGCTTTTGAGTATAGTTCATGAATGATTCACCTTCCAATGCCTTTGCTTTATAATCATTCAGCACATAGCGTAAAACATCCGGTCCACGTTTGCTGGGTACTTTCAACACCTTGTCGGCAACGCGTCCATTTCCACTTCCCAATACACCACCACCAATCAAAACCTGGAGCGCTGGTAAAGTTTGGCCTTTTGCTTTCAATGAACTACCATGGAAACCAATAGAAGCCATACCATGCTGACCGCAGGAATTCATACATCCACTGATCTTGATCGCGATCTCTTTATTATGTAACAATTCAGGATACTCCTCATCAATAACCTCGGATAAAACAAATGCAATTCCTGTACTGTTGCTGATGCCAAGATTGCAGGTATCAGTTCCGGGGCAGGATGTAACATCAGCAGTGCTGCCAAAACCTGGTGCTCCAAATCCTTCTGCATCCAGTACACTGTATACGTATTGAAGATGTTCGTTCTTTACATAGCGGAATTGCATTCCCTGGTTAATGGTTACCCTTACATCATCAGCAATCACATTCTTTAATTTCTCAATCAGGCGACGGCTGACAGTAGTTGGAATATTTCCATTGCTGATCCGAACGTAAACGGCATTATATCCTTCCTGTTTTTGCGGAACCACATTTGTATTCTTCCACAATTCATATTTGAACTGATTAACTTTCACATCATCCGCAGTAAACGATTCTTTTGGCAGGATGGAGTCAAAGTTGTTAGTATCTACAGGAACACTATGAGCTGTAAGCGCTTTTTGTTCTTCAGCAACCAGTGCATTGAAGGCATCGATACCGAGTTTTTGGATAAGATATTTAAGACGGGCTTTACCACGGCTGCTGCGTTCACCATAACGGTCAAATACACGCAGTACACTTTCAATATAAGGGATAAGAAATTGCTCTTCCAGGAATTCATGCGTAGCAACTGCGAGAAACGGTTGCGCTCCCAATCCACCACCAATTACAACTTTGAATCCGCGTTGTATCTTACCATTTACTTCACGCGTGCGCGGAATAAATCCTGCATCATGCATGAATACAAGTGCTGTATCTTTTTCACTGCTTGAAAACGCGATCTTGAATTTTCTACCCATTTCCTGGCAAATAGGTTTGCGCAGGAAATATTCAAAAGCACCATGTGCATAAGGAGTAACATCAAAAGGTTCATCCGGATCGATCCCGGCCATATCTGAGGCGGTGATATTGCGAACAGTATTACCACAAGCTTCACGAATAGTGATATGATCTTTTTCCAGTTCAGCCCACATTTGAGGAGTGCGGTCCAGGCTTACGAAGTGAATCTGGATATCCTGACGTGTAGTGAGGTGGAGATTACCTGTTGCGTATTCATCAGACACATCACAGATCCGGTTCCATTGCGCAAACGTCATTTTACCATAGGGCAGTTTGATACGGACCATTTGAACGCCTGGCTGGCGCTGGCCATATACACCTCTGGCAAGGCGGAGGCTACGAAATTTTTCATCCGGTATCTTACCTTCCCGGAATTCACGGATTTTCTTTTCGAGATCAATAATATCCCTTTCAACAATTGGGTTTTCCAGTTCTGTTCGAAAGCTTTGCATGTTGCTTTTTTAATGGTGATAAACACGGCGATTCAAAGGCACTCTATACTTGATATATGAAGTATAAAACCGATGTAAACCCTACCGAGCCGGTAGACTAATCTATTGCAAATTTAATTCACAAATGCCTGAAGGCAAAAATTATTTGCGTCTAAATAAGTGACAATAAGGAATAATTAGGAAAAAAGTTTAGTCTTCTTCTGCAGTGCTTAAGCTAACAAGCGTTGTTTCGTTGAGAATGGATATGTGTTTTCCTGACAGGCTCAGGATGTTTTCATTAGAAAGCTCACCCAGGGTCCTGAATACAGTTTCATAAGTTGCTCCTACATAAGAAGCCAGGTCCTGCCTGCTGAGTATAATATCAATGTGGCCTTCTTTGGATATACCGAATTTATTTTTTAATGATAATAATGCATAGGCCAGTCTTCCTTTGACGGACATATGCGCCATATTTCTCCACCGCTTTTCGGATTCACGTAATTCATCAGCAAAAAAATTAAGAAGGCTCAATGTAAAATCGGGATTCACTTTAAGTGAAATAGTAAAAAAATCGATAGGAATAAAGCAGACTATTGTTGCTTCAAGAGCGGTAGCTGAGATAGGATAAAATTTATCATCTCCCAATCCCCGGTGGCCAAGTATTGCACCGTTATTGGCAAACCGTAAGATCAATTCTTTGCCTTCACTCCATTTCTTGTGAACCTTCACAGTTCCTGAATAGACAAAATAGATACCTTTTACTTCTTCTCCCTCACTAAAGATCAGTTCCCCTTTTTTGAATTTGTAATTAACCCGGTTTCCAGTAACAGCCGGTATCCATTCTTTCAGGCAGGACTGGCAAAAGTAACAGCGTTGAACATCACAGATCTCTTTGGAAATAGACATGTATAAAAACGATTGAACTACAATGATAATTGAAAATGTGTGAATGAAACCATGAGCAGTCCAGTTCAGAAGTCTCTGCCTTCAACCAATTGTATTCTTTTGAAGAGCATAAGGCTCGCCCGACTATTGAAAGGATTACCGGGCCTGATTTATGATTTCCCCTACATAATGTTCTTGCTATGGTCAGGCCATCTCTAGAGTATTTTCCTTATAACTTCCATAAATTCTCCTTATATCTTCCATTTAATTACGGAAGATGAACGGAGGATGTATGTAGGATATATGTAGAATGTATGGAAGTTATATGGATAATACTATAAAGATGACCTAAAGACAAACTCAGGTTAACCAAACCAGGGCATGAATCAGGGATGGACCTTTT
>CAMLGP010000525.1 GCA_946479535.1 uncultured Bacteroidota bacterium | reverse complement strand
TTGAAAGCAGACAGGATCCAGGCGGGTGCAGAGCCAGCCAAAGTTCCTGCAAATAAAGCGTATGCCAGGGCCCAGATCAAAAATTGGGTATTGAAATGAAATGACGAAGGAATGAATTCATAGCCATCATTGAAGGGCGAATAGCGAATAATAAAATAAAGTATTAGCGCTGCAAAAAGAAGAGCCAGTAGTGATAGTATAACAGACTCGAATATATATTGAACAAAGATCTGGGAACGTTTGGCCCCTGCAATTTTTCTAATACCCACTTCTTTTGCTCTTGTGAGTGCTCTTGCAATAGTAAGATTTGTATAGTTGAAGCAGGCAGCCAGTAAGATCAATAAGGCTACACTTACTTCAATGTATATTTTAGCCCAGGACGTGCCACCTGCATTATCATTGGCGTAGCGTTCACTTCCGGGACTTATTTCATTTAGAGGCTGAAGTTTAAAGGCCGCTACACCTTCCTTATTGGATCTGTTTAGATCGTTTGCAATTGAATTCAGGCTGGACTGAAATGCAGACAGGCGTACTCCTTTTTTCATTAAAACATAAGTATAGGCTGCATTGAAAGCAAACCAGTTGGTTGTTTTTGATTCAAGCAGTTTTTGGCTCTCCATTTCGGGTACCGTGCCATAGGAGGCGAAAGCATCATAATTGAGATGTGTTTTTCCTGGCGGAGCATTCAATACTCCCCTGACAATAAAGCTGGTTCCATTTTCAAACCGGATGATCTTACCGATAGCATTATCATTACCAAAATATTTTTCTGATGTTTCCCTGGTAATAACAATTGTATTAGGGTCTTTAAGTGCTGTTATGATATCCCCTGCCGCCAATGTGAATCCAAATATGGTAAAGAAGGAAGGTTCTGTAAAAGCGCCCCTTATTGCGATTTCTTTTCCGTTTGCAGTTGCCTTTCCATTCAATGCCGGATAGACGCTTGCAACGGCTTCAACCCCCGGAGCCCCGGTTTCCAGGCTGTTTAACAGTGGTAATGGAGTACTTGCCAATTGCCATTTTTCCTTATTCTTTTCCTGGAATTCTGAAGTAATACGGTAAGTATCGCTGGGCCGCGGATGGAATTTATCGAACCCAAATGCATCCTGGGTGCGCACAAGGATCATCAGCCCAACAGACATACTCAAACCCAGACCGAATATATTGATGAAGCTTGTAAGCCTGTTTTTGAGCAGGCTACGAATAGCGATCTTTAAATAGTTCCTGAACATAAGCTTTAAATAGGGTTCTTAACGCAAAAACCTTTTGGACCTGACTGATTTCCAATTAGAATGCCAAAGATAAAAAAGCCTTATTGATAAGGCTTTGCGCCACTTTATGATGTTCAGGTGTCCGGAAACGGACAGTTTCAGTTCGGATACGAACAACTGCTGCAGGTCCCACCTTATTTTGTTGCTTTCGATTTAGTGATCAATCTCAGCATGGAGGGCAGCACAATCAACAGCAATGGTAGCGCCGCAATGAAACCCCCGATCACAGCAATAGCCAGTGGTTGGTGTAATTGTGCACCCGTGCCAATACCCAGGGCAAGCGGCATGAGAGCAATAATGGCTCCCAGTGCGGTCATTAGTTTGGGCCGAAGCCTGGTTGAAATGGAATAGATAAGCGATTCATCCACACTTTTATCTTCCTTTAATGATTCCTGGAATTGCAGATAGGTGAAAATGGCATTTTCTCCGATAATGCCCACAATCATAATAAGACCGGTATAGCTACCTACATTGAGGGGGGTATGAGTTAGGTACAGGGCCAGGTAACTTCCTGAAATACCTAACACAGCAATTAATAGAATTATAAATGCTACCGAGAATTTTCTGAACAGAAATAAGATCACGCCGAATACCAGCAAACTTGATGTAATGAGGATCATTAATAATTCATTGAAAGATTTTTGCTGCTCTGCATAGGCACCGCCATATTCTATATGGTAACCCTGGGGCAACTTGATCTGCGCACTAACCTTTTGCTGTATTTCTTTCATAGTAGTTCCCAATCCACGGTCTTCCAGCCTGGCCGTTATTACTCCCATGGATTGAAGGTTCTCTCTTTGCACCTCCGCGTCACCTTCGTTTACTTTTACTTCTGCAAGTGTGGAAATTGGAATCAGTCTTCCTTCTGGTGAGAATATCTGCAGTTTTTTTATGCCTTCAATACTTTGCCTGCTGGTGTTGGCATATAGCATTCTTACATTAGTTAATTGTTCCTTCTCCAAAATAGTTCCGACCGGGATTCCCTGCAGGCTAAGATCTACCTGTGTCTGAAGTGATTGTGGTGTAAGCCCTTTTTGTGCCAGTATCGCGTTTTTAGGAATTATGCTTACAGAAGGGCCGGCAATCACAATGCCATCAAAAACATCAGCAGTTCCTTCCACTTTTTCTACAATTTCACTTACCTGTTCTGAATAATCATGCAATTTCCGGGGATCATCGCCAAACACTTTTATTTCTATAGGCTGAACAGATTCCATTAAATCTCCAAGCATGTCACCGATCACCTGCCCAAAATCAATCTCCAATGCAGGTTGGGTTGCTTCCACCTGGTGGCGGATATCTGATATTACTTCTTCAGTTGATCTATCCCGTTTTTTCTTTAGTTGGATTAAATAGTCGCCGCTATTAGGCTCTGTGATGAAGAATCCCATTTCCGTTCCGGTTCTACGGGAATAAACCTCAACTTCCGGGATTCTTGTAATGATCTTTTCTACCTGTTTCAGAACTCTATCTGTTTCTTCCAGTGAGGTACCCGGAGGGGATTTGTAATCCAGTACTATACTGCCCTCATCCATCTCCGGTAAAAAACCTGTTTCCAGTTTAGGAAGCACAAACCATATCATAAAACCCAGGAAAAGGAGTATGATAATGCTGATATAAGGACGCAGGATAAAAAACGAAACCCATTTCTGTTTCTTAACTGCAACTGCTTTTGCCAGTTTTGCTTTTTTGTTCTTTCTGCGAATATTGAGTAATAGGTAAATAACAGGTAAAATGATCCATGTTATAAAAAAGGAAGAAACAAGGGTTATGATCATGGTATTGGTCATAACTTTAAAGTATGCGCCTGCCACTCCACTCATTAGTTCAAAAGGGATAAAAATAACGATAGTGCTAAGCGAGGATCCGATCATCGCCGGCAATAGATATTTGATCGCTTTCTGAACAATTGTTGTTGAAGGTTCATCAGGGTGTTCTTCATGTGTTCGGTGGATTTGTTCTACCACCACAATGGCATCATCGATAATTAACCCAATTGAAGCCGCAATGGCACCCAGCGTCATAATGTTTAATGTA
>CAMLGP010000524.1 GCA_946479535.1 uncultured Bacteroidota bacterium | reverse complement strand
CCATTAGTTTGTTGAAAAACCAGGTCAATGAAGCTGCCTGGACGGAGATGAAGGAATTCATCAAAGCAAAGACAAAGAGCCATCATCATGTAACGGTGATCGGTTCAGGTGGTAATATCAACAAAGTATTCTCTCTCTCAAAACGCAAGGAAGGTAAACCGCTTCAGCTGGACCTGCTTCGGGATTATTATAAAGAATTCAGCACAATGTCTCTGCAGCAGAGAATGACCCTTTACAAGCTTCGGGAAGACCGTGCTGATGTGATCGTTCCTGCGTTGCTGATCCACATAAACGTTATGCGCTGGGCAGATGCTGAAGAGATCTACGTTCCCAAGATCGGCCTGGCTGATGGATTAATTCACAGCCTGTATGAAGAGATCAAATCCAAAGCAGTTGAAGTGTAAGAGAATTTCAAAATTTCAAAATCCTTTATGTCAGTGAACAAGGAAGTAAAACGCGTAACTACCAATACCCTTCAGAAAATGAAGGCGGCGGGTGAAAAGATATCTATGTTAACTGCGTATGATTTTTCCTTTGCAAGGATCATTGACAGTGCAGGCATTGATGTGATACTGGTTGGAGATTCTGCAAGCAATGTGATGGCCGGGCATGAAACAACACTTCCCATCACACTTGATCAAATGATCTATCATGCCTCTTCAGTGATCCGTGGCGCAGAACGTTGCCTGGTAGTAGTTGATCTTCCATTCGGTTCATATCAATCCAATTCAGATATAGCGCTGGCCTCAGCCGTCAGGATCATGAAGGAAACAGGAGCTCATTGTATAAAGGTGGAAGGTGGTGAGGAGATATTGGATTCTGTAAGGAAGATTGTATCGGCAGGTATTCCAGTTATGGGACATTTGGGGCTTACTCCCCAATCCATTTATAAATTCGGGACATATACTGTAAGGGCCAAAGAGGAAATGGAAGCAAACAAGCTAAGAAAAGATGCCAAGCTCCTTGAACAGGCTGGATGTTTTGCTATCGTTCTGGAAAAAATACCAGCTGTACTTGCCAAAGAAGTTTCCGAAAGCATCAGTATTCCTACCATCGGCATTGGCGCCGGCAATGGCTGTGATGGTCAGGTGCTGGTGATGCATGATATGCTTGGCATAAATACAGAATTCAAGCCCCGTTTTCTCCGGCAATACCTGAATATTCATGAAATGGCTACCAAAGCAGTTCAGCAATACGTACAGGATGTCAAAATTGGAAACTTCCCCAATAAGGACGAACAGTACTAAATTGCATTTCGAAATTTCGAAATTTCCCAATTTCATCCCGCAAGCGGCGGGACAAACTTCACTCTATGGATTTCCTGAAAACATTACACATTGAGAAAGTTAATTTAGGAGTTAGCACTGGTTCAAACTGGATAAAGAGCACTGGTGAGATTATAGATTCTTATTCACCTGTTGATGGAAAACTGATTGCATCAGTTATCAGTGCAGATAAGGATGCTTATGAAAAAGTAGTGCAGAAGGCTGATGAAGCATTTAAACAATGGAGACTGGTTCCCGCTCCCAAACGCGGTGAAATAGTCCGGCAGATTGGTGATGCGCTTCGTCAATACAAAGAACCACTGGGTAAACTTGTTTCCTATGAAATGGGTAAAAGCCTCCAGGAAGGTTATGGTGAGGTGCAGGAAATGATCGATATCTGTGATTTTGCAGTTGGACTTTCCAGGCAATTACAGGGATTTACCATGCATAGTGAACGACCTGGTCACCGCATGTATGAGCAATATCATCCTCTTGGAATAGTAGGTATCATCTCTGCATTTAATTTCCCTGTTGCAGTATGGAGCTGGAACAGTATGCTGGCATGGGTTTGTGGTGATGTGTGTGTATGGAAGCCTTCTGAGAAAACGCCACTTTGTGCAGTAGCCTGTCAGCATATAGTTCAGGAAGTCTTTGCAAAAAATAATATTCCGGAAGGGGTTTCGGGATTAGTCATTGGCGGCCGCGATGTTGGTGAATGGATGAGTAATGACACCCGCGTTCCTCTTGTTTCGGCTACCGGTTCCACCCGGATGGGAAAAGCAGTAGGTGCAGCCGTTGGAGCAAGATTGGGAAGAGCTTTGCTTGAACTGGGAGGTAATAATGCCATCATCATTTCAAAAGATGCAGACCTGGACATTGCAATTCTGGGTTCATTATTTGGTGCAGTTGGGACTGCAGGACAAAGATGCACTACCAGTCGCCGGTTGATCATCCATGAAGAAGTATACCCCACAATAAAAGATAAATTAACCAATGCCTATAAGCAATTGCGCATCGGTAATCCGCTGGAGGAAAAGAACCATGTAGGTCCACTGATTGATAAGGAGGCAGTAAAAATGTACCTGAATGCAATTGAGGATTGCAAGAGGCAGGGCGGTAAATTCATTGTGGAAGGTGGAGTGCTTGAAGGGAATGGTTATGAAAGCGGCTGCTATGTTAAACCCTGTATAGCAGAGGTGATACCCGATCTATCTATAGTAAAACATGAGACATTTGCCCCCATACTTTATTTGATGAAGTATAAAAAAATTGAGGAAGCAATAGGCATTCAGAATGGAGTTCCGCAGGGACTATCTTCCTCTATCATGACGCTTAATCTTAGAGAGGCTGAACAATTTCTTTCAGCTGCGGGATCCGACTGTGGCATTGCCAACGTAAATATCGGTACCAGTGGAGCTGAAATTGGTGGGGCCTTTGGTGGAGAAAAGGAAACTGGTGGTGGCAGGGAAAGTGGTAGTGACGCCTGGAAGGCCTACATGAGAAGGCAGACGAATACCATCAACTATAGTACAAATCTTCCCCTTGCTCAGGGAATAAAATTTCATGTGTAGATAATAAACCAGGTAAAATAGCGTTCTTAGAAGCTGAAACTGAGAGTTTTATTATTTAGATTTTTTGATATTCAGGAAATATTTCCAAATTTTACAGTAGAATCGTTATCCCAAATCCAATTTGTTATCCATGAAACGAATTTTTACTCTGGTACTCGCCATCCTTATATTCTCAACCACACCCCACTCCCAATTACGAATTGGCATTCTTGGAGGCGGACATCAGTCAGATATCCTTGAGACTAATGATCTTCCTGACTGGAACACCATTAAGAAAAATTATTCTCCCCGGACAGGAGTTCATTTCGGATTGAATGCAGATCTCCCAATCAGCAAGAGTGGCAATTTTGTGTTTCAACCTGGTGTACTTTTTTATCATAAGGGTAGAAAGTATAATGAGATCATGGATACTACTATTCATGATACACTGAACCTGAAACGCGAAGAGTTTTTGAATTACCTGGATGTACCATTGAACCTGG
>CAMLGP010000523.1 GCA_946479535.1 uncultured Bacteroidota bacterium | reverse complement strand
AAACTTTTGGGGAGACTCATTTATGAACCTTCCTGAAAATAAAATTCTAAAGGAAGGCATTGATTTTCTACTGAAATTGCAAGAGGATCACCAATTGCTTGAGAAGATAAGTGAAAACAATATCAAACATGCTAAAGAATTCTTTGGAATTGAGAAATTCAATAGGGCCTATCAACATCTCCTTGAATCAATAAAAACCACTGATTGAAGCCGCTCAGTTTTATAATCATCACCTATAACCGGCCGGGAGATATGCTTGAACTGGCCGAAAATATCAGTCGGCTTGACCATGCAGAAGAATTGCTTGAGGAAGTCATCATTGTCAATAACTGCTCCACAGATGATTATAGCAGGGTCAGGGCTTTTGTAAAATCCACCCCACATATTCCATTTAAATATTTTGCTGCTCCGGAAAACCTGGGTGTTACCAAAGGAAGAAATTATGCCCTGGAAAAAGGTACCGCTCCCATCGTGATCATGCTGGATGATGATGCGGTGCTGCAAAACAAAGATTGCCTGGTTAACCTGCTGGCTGAATATGAAACGCAGAATACTGAAAGGCCCAAAGCCATCGTCACTTTCAAAGTATTGTACTATGATACCCTGGAGATGCAGGTAAATGCATTACCACACAAACGGTTTAATGAATACAAAGACAAACACTTTTTTGAAACGTACTACTATGCTGGTGGAGCGCATGCCATTAAAAGGGAGATAATTGAAAAACTGGGCGACTATCCCCCTGATTTCTTTTATGGAATGGAAGAATATGATCTCAGCTACCGTATCCTGGATGCTGGATATTCAATTGTTTATTCCGATAAAATTGTGATGCTGCATAAAGAATCACCTTTAGGAAGGAAACCTAAAAATGAAAAGCTGCGCATGATGTGGGTGAATAAAAGCAGGGTAGCTTACCGATATCTGCCAAAAAAGTATTTTTATTCTACTGTCATTATGTGGTCATTTCAATACCTGAAAATTACCCGTTTTAATCTGGCAGGCTTCTTCCAGGGCTGGAAACAGATCATCCGCATTCCAAAAAATGAAAAGAGAAGACCTCTTGCTGCAGGCACCATTAACTATATTAAAAAGCTGAAAGCAAGACTCTGGTATTAGTTGCATCAATGCTCCATCTTAACCACGTTCTTTTCTACTTCTTCCAGGAAAACCTGATAGGTTTTGGTCAACCCGTCACGAAGTGAAGTGGAATTCTTCCATCCAAGTGAATGAAGTCTTGTGCTGTCCATCAATTTTCTGGGAGTACCATCTGGCTTTCCGGTATCAAATTCAAGGTTTCCCTGGTAACCAGTAACTTCTTTAATCAGCAGCGCCAGGTCTTTAATGCTTATTTCTTCACCCGTTCCAATATTCATGAACAGTTTTCTATTGTATTCCTGCATCAGGAACACACAGGCATCTGCCAGATCATCTACGTACATGAATTCCCGCATTGGCGAGCCGCTGCCCCAGATTGTAACGGTAGCAGCATTATTTATTTTTCCCTCATGAAACTTTCGGATCATGGCCGGAATAACGTGTGATTTCTGAAGATCATAATTATCACCGGGGCCATACAGATTGGTAGGCATGGCGGAAATAAAATTGCTTCCATATTGGTCATGAAAAGCCTCGCATAATTTAATACCGGCTATTTTGGCAATAGCGTAAGGCTCATTGGTTGGTTCCAGCAAACCGGTCAGCAAAGCTTCTTCTTTGATTGGCTGCTCTGCCATTTTAGGATAAATGCATGAACTGCCAAGGAAAAGAAGCTTACGTACTGATTCCTTATGTGCCGCATGGATCACATTGGACTCAATCATCAGGTTATCATATAGGAACTGTGCGCGATAAATATTATTGGCCAGTATACCTCCTACCCTTGCAGCGGCAAGAATAACATATACCGGTTTTTCTTTGGCAAAGAACTCATTCACCGCAGCCTGATTACGAAGATCAAGCTCGGAAGAATTACGGGTAATAATATTGGTAAAACCCAGAGATGCCAACTTTCTGACAATTGCTGATCCCACCATGCCCCTGTGACCTGCTACATATATGTTACTGTTTGGTTCCATTATTCAAATTGTCTGAGTGTTTCGTATCCGGATGCCTTAAGAACAACATCTTTACGGAAATGTTCAATATCTGCAAGTACCATCTCCCGAACCAGTTCATTCAGGTTGTATCTGGGCGTCCACCCCAATTTTTGTTTAGCTTTTGATGCATCTCCCAGTAACAGGTCTACTTCAGTTGGGCGATAATATCGCTTGTCTACTTCCACAACCACATCGCCTTTCTTCAATTTTATATCAGGACTGGCAATACCAGTTACTATAGCTCTTTCAGATTCCTCCTTTCCCTCAAATCCTATTTCGATGCCCGCATGAGCAAACGCTATTTTTACAAAATCCTTTACGGAAGTGGTAACACCTGTTGCTATTACAAAATCTTCTGCTTCCTTTTGCTGCAGGATCAGCCACATCGCTTCCACATAATCTTTGGCATGACCCCAGTCGCGCTTTGCATTAAGATTACCCAGATAAAGTTTGTGTTTTAATCCCAGCGCAATTTCAGCAACGCCCCTTGTTATCTTTCGAGTTACAAATGTCTCTCCGCGTAATGGGCTTTCATGGTTAAAAAGAATTCCATTGCAGGCATACATGCCATAGGCTTCCCTGTAATTCACAGTGATCCAATAACCATACAATTTGGCAACTCCGTAAGGTGAGCGTGGGTAAAATGGAGTGGTTTCACTTTGGGGAACTGCCTGCACCAAACCATATAATTCAGAGGTTGAAGCCTGGTAAATGCGGGTCTTTTTTGCAAGCCCCAGAATGCGTACTGCCTCAAGGATCCGTAGCGTACCCAGGCCATCCACGTTGGCAGAATATTCTGGTTCATCAAAACTTACATGCACGTGGCTCATGGCGCCGAGATTATAAATTTCATCAGGTTGCACCTGCTGCACAATGCGTATAATATTGGTAGAATCCGTTAGATCTCCATAGTGGAGTACCATCTTAATATTCTTCTCATGCGGGTCCTGGTATAGATGGTCAACCCGCTGGGTATTAATAAGTGAGGTCCTGCGTTTGATACCATGTACTTCGTAACCTTTTTCAAGCAGTAACTCCGCCAGGTATGCACCGTCCTGCCCGGTAATACCTGTGATAAGAGCCTTCTTCATTTACAACTAATTTTTACAAATGTAATCCTTTTGATTACATAGGGTTATGTGGATTATTCTCTGATTTCCGCCTGAAAATGGGAAGATAATTCCCCAAACCAGAAAGGACTATTCGATGCCAATCTGTGA
>CAMLGP010000522.1 GCA_946479535.1 uncultured Bacteroidota bacterium | reverse complement strand
ACAATAGAATATTAAAAATTCCAGCCCGCCAGGTAAGTTCCTGGCCAACTGTTTCGCTGATATTGAGATATTTCTTTAAAGGTGCCCGTAACGCGTTGTCTTTTTGGACCAATGCGAAATTATTGCCTGGAATATCAGTGGCGTAATATACCGGTGAAACAACGGTAGGATAACTTACATTCCATAGAATATCAAGATGCTGAAGTCTTTCCCTTACTGTGCCATAAGGATGTTGAAAATATGCTTTCAGAGAGGTTGTATGATACCTTTCAGGGTTAACCTTAACCAGTTTTTTATCGGGCCAGTACAATTTAAAAACTGTTATCAGGATTGCAGACACTACGAGGCATGCGAGAACTGATCGATTCCTGAATTTAATATATTGAATAAGCAGTCCAATACCTGCTACTGCGTATAGTACCAATCCGTTAATTCGTAAAAGGGATGCTGTGGTTAGTGCTACAATTATTCCTGCAATTGCCCATTTACTCGTTTTGAGATAATTGCTATCAGACACCAATCTCACAAACAAGTAAGTAAGCCATAATAATACAATTGCGAACAGGACTTCTCGTCCTATTGTGATCACATAAATGGCATTTGAAGGTATAAGTGCAAAAGCGCACGTGAACAGTACCAGCCATTTTTTTGGAACCCCTTTTCTTGCAAGAAAGGTGATAAAAGAAGATACAACAGCAGCCATCAACAAAATCTGGAACAGGGCAATGATGGCAGGGTTTTTTCCGGCAAGCATCAAACCCCTGATAAAAAGCGGGTAAAAAACGGTATGCTCGCCAGAAAGTGGAATCTGTTTCAATGATTGCGCCCATACATTCAATGATTCTGAAGTAAGTACGGCCGGATAAAACGCAAATAAAAAGACCAGCCAAATCGTTGTCAAAATGAGGAATACCAGGCCCCAGAATTGAATATTGGAAGATTTTTGAAGGGTTGACTCCTCCGCAGAAAACTGTCGGAGCTGGTTTTTAAGAGCATGAGTGAGCTGTAAAAAGAAAAGCGCAACTGAATAAAACCATCCGGCAAACAGAATAAAGAAACCCAGATTGTGCAAATTGAACGGTTCCGAAGGTGAGAGAAATAAGGTATTACCCACACAGGCAAAGCTGGCAAATAATACAATTGCCGACAAAAGCACAATGGATTTAATTCCTGGCCTAATGGCAAAATAAACTACACATTTATCAATGGCTTTTGAAGTCCAAATACCTGCCACAAGAGTTAATACCAACAGCATTAAAACCTGGGAAGAACTTAACGCTAGCTTTGAAGGCAGTACAAATAAGAGTATCCAAAAAAGCAAATTCACCAGGAAATAATATCCTGGGGACTGGCGGATAATAATGGTAAGTGCCCAGCCGATAATGAAAAAGAATGCAAAGCTGATAATGGAGTACGCAATGAGCTTTAAATAATCTTCCCTGCTAACATATGACTTAAGGTTCTGGATTACGTATTGAAACTCTCCGTTCTCTCCGCTCTTATAGAGGTCTACGGCGGTGAGCCTGTCGCCATCTTTGATCTGTATTTTTCCGGACCAGGGGTGTGACAGGAAGCGTAATACCGGATTTTCAGCTTTTTCGATAGTAATGGTAAGGGTAGCAGGCTGGTTTTGAAAGGATAATAATTTGTCTTCTTTTCGCTCCCAACCCGCTGCCGGGTTGATCTGATTGATATCAAAATTGGAAGTTCCGTTTTTGATTCCCAGCAGCCATACTTCAAATCCCTGGGATGCCGGGTTTTTTTCCGGCAAAGTGGTAATGGAGACGGCAGCCCTGGCCATTGTATGGAATTTCGGCACCAGGCTTTTATCTGCGGCCATTAACATTATTGCGCCTGTAACTAATCCGGAAAAAAGAGCAGTATTTCCAGCCTTCTTTCCCTCGAGCCATTTTCTATGGAAGATGGTCAGGAAGAATTTGGCGATCAAAAAGAGGAAAATAAAAAGGATAAGGTATTGTTTGCGGGTAGCATCAACGCCACCGCCTATTAATAGTGAGAGATACAAAGAGCAGATAAAAGGAAATACATTCTTGGACAGAAAATTCATAGAGGGTAGTTTAGATTTTTGCGGTCAGGGAGAAATTTCTGAAAACTGTACTGCAATCCCTGATCATTCGTTGGTTGTGCCTGTAAAACAAGCCCCATTTTAAACCTTCATAGAATCCTTTTTTGAGCAATTTTCTGTACTTGCGGTATTCTTCCAGGGAAATAACTTTATCCTGGTAGGCCTTTTTGATCTCCAGGTAGAAATGTTTTTTTCGGAAACCCAACATGGCCCTGATCAACCTTATGGGAAAAATATCATATCCATTCTTCAGGGCATAAAACATATCGGATCTGGCAATGATGTTCCAGCGGATATCGTAAGCGCTCTTACGAACATTGCTTACAGCTTTGAAATGTTTTATGTAGTTAACAGGATTGTTAACAATGGTGTAATTTTTCCTCGCCAGCCGAATGCACATATCGGTTTCATCCAGATAATAGATATACCTTTCATCAAACCCGCCAATTTCATAGAGTGCTTTTTTTGAAACAAGATTATTACCACCCGGCACTCCCTGTACCCATCTTTTTCCGTTCAGCAAATGGGATTTCAATTCTTCTTCACGGAATATCTGGAAACCATAATCCGATGTTGCTCCGTTCTTGAATTCATAGTGTTCAGTATCCCGGTGTTTTACCGGCCCGCCAACAGCCCCGATATTCATTTGCCTGTTAGCTATAATATAATGAATGAAATTTTCAATCCAGTAATCATCACAAGGCAACGCATCATCGTCAATAAAAGCCACATAATCACCTGAGGAATTCTCAATTCCTATATTTCTTGACATACTGAGATTGGCGGCCGGGCATGAGAAAGTTTTTATCCTGTCTCCATACCTGGCCAAAACCTCTGCGGTATCATCTTTGGAAGGACCATTAACGGCAACAATTTCAAAATAGGGATACGTTTGCCGTTCCAACGCGGCCAACAGTTCTTCCAGATGCCTGGCCCTGTCCAGTGTATTAATGATTACAGATACTTTATAATTTCCCATTAGCTCTCCATCAGTAATTTCTATCGGTATTTCCTGCCTGCAGGTAATACCTCTGAAAAAAATCTCATTTCCCTGGGAGGATCTGTGTCTTTCAACAAGGGTGTTTATGATTACTTTATGCCTCTGCTGGGTAAAATTCTTATTTAACCGGAAAGTCTTTATGCTATGTTGCGGGCTGTAGAGGTCGATGATCTCCCGGTAAGCATCCACTATTACTTCAACCTTTCCGCTCCACGCATGGGAAATGAATGAAAAATC
>CAMLGP010000521.1 GCA_946479535.1 uncultured Bacteroidota bacterium | reverse complement strand
GTTCTCAGTGCCTTCAATCTGGGATTGCAGGCCAATAAACATTTCCTGTGTGCGCAAGGTGGGATAATTTTCAAAATTGATGTTCAATATAGACCTACCCAGGTTTGACAATTCCTGATTTGCCTGTGCCAGCTGTTGCGGGTTATTAGGATCAGGATTGATATTGGGAATGCGTGAACGCATTTGAACAATGCGGATCAATGTTGTGTCTTCATTCCTTGCAGCACCTTTGATCGCATTCACCACATCGTTATACAATTTAGCTTTCCGGTTAAATTGAATTTCCACCTGTCCCCAGGAACCTTTGATTTCCTTTTCCTTGGAGGCAAGTCCGTTATAGCTGTTACATCCCCATACAACGAAAATGAGAACGATGGCTCCTACAACGAGTAATGTGAGATTTCGGGATCCTTTCATGATAGTTGAGTTTAAGAAATTAAAATTAGTGTATTTCAGTGTTGTACCGTTTATTTTCGCCTAAAGACCACCGACTAAAGAATACAGCTTACCGACGTGTATTTTTGTCTCAATTGATTGCAAACCTGCGGCCAGATTCCTTGCAACACCCGTTGCCACACTCCAGTACTGAAGGTACGGCATGCGTAGCTTTTACGTTCTTCGCCAGGGTAAAGCTCCTAATCGTCAAGAAGGAGAAGGCCCAATTTGCCATTTGTTATACCTCTGCGGCATGATTTTGGCCCTTCACCTGTTACAATTACCCTTTATGAGCTCCTTTAAAAAACACTATTGGCTGCTCCTTTTCCTTCCCCTGACAGCCTTACTTTTTTGCAAAAAGAACAACAAGGACCAAAACAATGAATCTCCTGGTGCAGTAGATATCCGTGACAGCGTGGTTGCTCAAAACCTCAGCTATCCCTGGGAAATTCTTTGGGGACCAGACAATATGATCTGGATCACGGAAAGAGGCGGAAAGATTAGTCGCTTCAATCCTGTAACAGGTGCAGTAACTCCCCTCCTTACCATCACTGAAGTTGTTTCCAATAATGAAGGAGGACTGTTAGGAATGGTTCTTCATCCAAATTTCAATACTACTCCGCATGTATATGTAGTCTATGATTACAACAACGGTGCAAATTATAACGAAAAAGTAGTCAGGTACACTTATAACGGCGCCACACTTGTCTCTCCGCTAACTATCATTGATAATCTGGCAGCTTCTTCCATACACAATGGAAGCCGCCTTGTCATCGTCAACGATAAATTATTCATCACAACCGGCGATGCCAGTAATACATCTCTTCCACAAAATACCAATTCAGGAAACGGAAAAGTATTGCGCCTGAACCTGGATGGAAGTATCCCTGCAGATAATCCAGTTGCAGGAAATCCATACTGGTCTTTTGGCCACCGCAATCCCCAGGGACTGGTATATGCAAATAATATACTGTATAGTTCAGAGCATGGACCTTCAAATGACGATGAAATAAATATCATTGTAAAAGGAAGGAACTATGGGTGGCCTAATGTAACGGGCAAATGTGAGGGTTCAGAACAAACTTTCTGCACTGCTAACAATGTGATTGAACCCATTGCTTCCTGGACGCCAACCATCGCCTGCAGTGGCCTTGATTATTATAATAGTGATGCCATACCGCAGTGGAAGAATTCATTGCTGTTGGCTGCCTTAAAGGATTCAAGACTTTACCAGCTAAAGCTGAATGATAATGGAGAAAGCGTTACAGGGATCAATCAATACTTCACGAATAAATATGGTCGCATGCGCGATATCTGCATTTCACCTGCAGGAAAAGTTTATATCTGCACCAGTATTGGTGGCAATGACAGGATTATAGAGATTACTGCAAAAAATTAAAGGAAAAATTATTTTTTCTTCAACTTCATAACGCCAACAACAGAACCAGAAAAATCAGCGGGTGTACCCTGCTGGGAAATGGATCCTGCAAATGTTTGCTTTATGCCTAATAATAAAGTATCCCCCTTCCAACTGATCCTGGCGCCCATTGGCGCAGGCGGAACATTTGCCTGGAATGGATTATCGGCTACGAAGAGGGCATTGCTGAAAGTCAGTGAATCATTGTTATTCTTTACGTATGCCTCTTCCCCACTTGAAGCTGGGCTATCTTCCTGGTAAGGAAGGTCCTGATTTCCAAGACTGGTACTTCCCAAAAACAATTCCACATGCTGAGTGGTGTTAACTGAATAGGCTACATCAGTGTAAATAAGCTTATCTGAAGTTATTATAACTGTACCGGCGTTATTGGTACTTGTATATTTGGCGGTAGTTATTGTTTTAGAGCTTCCCAGGGGAGTACCAATGGTAATGGTAGTTTTTGTATCACCATCCACGCCTGCAAAAGTATAATCACCAACTATATCCTTATTGTTATTTCCAGATCCACCTGTACCACCAGTTCCTACGGGGTTATTATCATTTTGCAAATTCACTTCTTTCTGACAGGAAACAAAAATGGCAGTTATCACCGGGATAAGCCACAGCAGTCGCATCTTTTTCATGGTATAAAATTAAGGAGCAATAATAGGTACTAAAAATAATGCAATTATTGCCGCCAATAACATGCCGGGTTTGCCAAAACTGAGTTTTACTAATCAGGATTTAACTGCTGCAATTCCAGGAAGTTCCTTCCCTTCAAAATATTCAAGCAAAGCACCTCCACCGGTTGACACATAACTCACCATTTCTGCATAACCAAACTGATTTACAGCAGCTACGGAATCTCCTCCTCCTACCAGGGAGAATGCACCTTTGGCGGTAGATTCTGCAATGGCTTTTGCGATAGCTTTTGTGCCATGTTGAAATTTCTCCATTTCAAAAACTCCCATTGGGCCATTCCATAAGATGGTTTTGGAGCGATGGATCACATTGGTAAACTGCTCAATGGCATTCGGGCCAATATCCAGTCCCATCCAGCCATCCGGAATATTATTACTGGGCGCAGCGGATGTTTGCGCATCAGCGGCAAACTTATCGGCCACTACAGAATCAGAGGGAAGATGGATACATACATTTTTTGCCACAGCCTTTTTCAATAGATCCAGCGCTGTACCAACACGTTCTTCTTCACAAAGGGATTTACCAATGTTCCCACCCTCGGCCTTCATAAATGTATAAGCCATACCGCCTCCGATAATAATATCGGTAGCTCTTTCCAAAAGGTTTTCCAGGATCAATATTTTATCTGAAACTTTTGCTCCTCCAATGATAGCTACAAATGGTTTTTGGGAATTGTGTAGAACTTTTTCAGCACTGTCAACTTCGCCCTCCATCAATAAACCGAAAAGTCTTTTATCCTTTGAAAAGAATTTGGCAATAACAGCAGTGGATGC
>CAMLGP010000520.1 GCA_946479535.1 uncultured Bacteroidota bacterium | reverse complement strand
GTTCTACCGTTTTGAACTGGTACGCTTCGATAATAAATGGGTACCCTTCACCAAATCCAATCTTTTTCCTGAGGTTGACCAGGAACTTATTACTAAAATTCAGGGTATACTCTCCAAAGTTTAAGAAGTTTAAAAGGGTTAGAAGTTTAAGCAATTAACTACTACCGTCCGCAACTCCTGGAACCTTTTAAACTTTTACTACTGCTTTCGCCCTTGTCAGCAATCCTTCACCAAACCGCTTCTTGATGGAATCAATTGCCTGGTATAGCCGGATCATTTCAGTTGTATCCTCAAACAGGTTGATCTGATAAGTACCCGGTATCAACTGAGTGAACCGTACACCCAGCAATCTTACCAGTACTCTGCGTGAATAGAGTTTGCTGAACAATTCTTTTACTGTCTTTAATAATACATGGTCTGAATTGGTATAGGGTATGGCCTTTTGCATCGTATGTGTTTCAAAATCTGTGTATCTTATTTTAACAGCCATACATCCTGTGAGCCTGTTTTGTGATCTCAATTGATAAGCGATACTTTCCGTCATTCGCACCAGCTTTGCTTCCAGGAAATTCAGATCAATGGTATCTGCCTGGAAAGTGCTTTCGGTTGATAGGGATACCTGTTCTGAATAAGGGATTACTGGTGACTCATCAATGCCATTGGCACGTTTCCATAATTCTGTTCCTGTTTTTCCCAATAGATTCTGCAACATTTCTATTGGTATCTCCGATAAGGTCCTGATGGTTTCCACCCCCATCTTTAAAAACTTAAACCCTGTTTCCTTCCCAATGCCCGGCAATTTCATAATGCTTAACGGTGCAAGGAATGGTTTCTCTCCACCAAAAGGTATTTCCAGTTGACCATTGGGTTTTACTTCATTGGTGGCCACTTTGCTGATCAATTTATTGGAGGCCAGTCCCCAGGATACAGGCAAACCACTTTCATGGATCACTTTCTGTTTTAGTTCTGAGGTGAATTGCTGGCAACCATGGTATTTATCCATGCCGGTGAGATCTACATAAAATTCATCGATGGATGATTTCTCAAAAAGAGGCACACTGTCCCTTACAATATCCGTTACCAGCGTTGAATATTTGCTATAAGCTTCATAATCACTTTTCACTACTACTGCATGCCGGCAAAGATTTTTGGCAGCATACATGGGCATCCCACTGTGTATGCCAAACTTCCTTGCTTCATAACTGCAGGAAGCTACCACACCACGGTCATTACTGCCCCCGATCAATACCGGCTTGCCCTTCAATTTGGGATTCCGTAATTGCTCCACCGATACAAAGAATGTATCCAGGTCAAGATGCGCTATATGCCGGTTAAGAAAATTGAGCATAGGATCTTTTTTTATAACCAATTTTGATCATCTTCTGTACTTCCAGGTTGTCTACATCAAACTCCGCTATCACACGCCCGGTTATTCTGTAAAATCCTGTTGTCTGAAGTGGATATGCTTTTACTGCATCGGGAAAATGAACCGTATCTATCCAGTTGAGCTCCGAATCCACAAAGGTTCCAAAGAACATCACATCCTTATGTTTGGTAAGTATATGTTTGCTCGCGATAAAATAGGCCAGTACAGCTATCTGTTTTCCTCTTTTGGTATGTAATGCACTGGCGGCTACATAACGTGCCGGATCATCTTCCACAAGTGCAAACGGATTGGTAAGCGGGAACCCCAGTATCTCGATCTGGTCATAGAGATCATCTATTGGCTGATCAATCAGCTCCGGCAATGTAAATTGTACCGGTGGCGTGTTGAACAATGATTGTGATGCGGGTACATGCTGTTTATTTTTCTTTTGCAGAAAATTGGCTTCCCACAGCAATTGCTTTTTTGATTTTCCCGTAAAACGGAATGCGCCAATGCTCACAAGTATATTCAGTTGTTCCAGTGGCGGGTCAATCCGTTCAATGAAATCATGGAGATGAAGAAAATCACCACTTTGCTTCCTTTCTTCGAGCAACTGTTCAGAAAGGTTCTGCTGCAGGTGTTTTATATGGATCAACCCTGCGTGCACCTGTGAACCCACAATATTTGTATAATATTCGCTGTTGTTGACGCAGGGTGGCTGTATCTCTCCTTTTTCTTTTAATAGCTCAAGGAAATAGAGCTCCCGGGAATAAAAACCTCCGAAATTATTAATGACAGCCACCATGAATTCCTGCGGGAAATAAGTTTTCAGGTAAAGGCTCATGAAACTTTCCACGGCAAAGCTGGCAGAATGCGCTTTATTGAAACTATAACCGGCAAAACTTTCCATCTGTCGCCATATCTCCTTACTCAATTCCGGCTCACGTCCCAGTGCTGCGGCCGACCGGAAAAATTCTTCACGGATCATATTGAACTGATTATTGGACCGGTACTTCCCACTCATGGCCCTGCGCAGTATATCAGATTTTCCCAGGCTAAGGCCGGCATAATAATGCGCTATCTTGATCACATCTTCCTGGAAGACCATTACGCCGAATGTTTCTGACAGATGTTCTTCAAACAGTGGATGCAGATATTTTATCGTTTCCCTGTTATGATAGCGCTGAATATATTCTCTCATCATGCCGGATTGCGCCACACCCGGCCGAATGATGGAAGAGGCAGCCACAAGAGTGAGATAATCATCGCAACGCAATTTTTTTAATAGCTGCCGCATGGCGGGCGATTCTATATAAAAACAGCCAATGGTATTGGCATCGCGTATCTGCGCCCTGATGCGTTCATCGTTCTTGAACCGGTTGGTATCACGGATATTAATATCGATCCCCCTGTTTTGTTTTACGAGGCGCAGTGTTTCTTTAATATGGCCCAGGCCACGCTGGCTGAGAATATCAAATTTGTTTAGCCCGATGTCTTCTGCCGTGAACATATCCATGTGTGCGGTGGGTAATCCCTTCGGTGGAAGGAATAGCGCAGTATAATTAGTGATAGGTTCGTCCGAGATCAGAACACCACAGGGGTGAACGGAGGGATAAACCGGGAAGCCGAGGATCATCTTCCCATATCTAAATATTTTTTTACCGATATGATCACGTATGGAACTGCTTCGCTGCAAGGTTTTGATCTCTTCATCCGGCAGACCATATACTTTTCCCAACTGGCGGATAATACCATCGCGTTTGAAAGTGGGACAGGAGCCCAGTAATGCTACCCGCTCATGTCCATAACGCTTGAACATATAGTCCATCACATCATCCCGGTCTGTCCAGGAGAAATCAATATCAAAATCGGGTGGGGAAGTGCGGTCGGGAGTAAGGAAGCGTTCAAAATAAAGATTAAGCTCAATGGGATCCCCATCTGTGATGCCAAGACAGTAAGCGATGATG
>CAMLGP010000519.1 GCA_946479535.1 uncultured Bacteroidota bacterium | reverse complement strand
CTGTCTTCAATAGATAATTATGAATTCTTTGAATTGAGAAATAAGGTGGGATTGCATCCCCAGTTCATGCGTAACATGCTCCACCTGAATAACGGTGATAACAGTTTCAGTGAGATTGGTCAGGCCTCAGGAATTTCAAATACAGACTGGAGCTGGTCTCCTCTTTTTGCAGATTTTGATAATGACGGATGGAAAGACCTTTTTGTTGCGAACGGTTTTGTACATGATTATACGAACATGGATTTTCTGAAATTCATGGGTGATTACCTCCGGCAGACAAACTATGATCTTCGCAATCACAATTTGCTGGAACTTGCTTCAAAAGCTCCATCCTCCAACGTTATGAATTATGTATTCAGGAACAATGGTGATCTTACTTTTAAAAATATGTCTACTACCTGGGGAATGGATAAACCTTCTAACAGCAATGGAGCGGCTTATGGGGACCTTGATAATGACGGAGATCTTGATCTGGTAGTTAACAATACCAATCAGCCTTCGTTTGTTTTTCGTAATGATGCGAACAAAAAGGGCAACAATAAATATTTGCGCCTGAAACTCAAAGGTGAAAAAAAGAACACCCTTGGAGTTGGAACAAGAGTTTTTGCCTATACTAAAGGTCAGGTTCAATCCATTGAACAATTGATCAGCCGTGGCTATCAATCCAGCGTTTCACCGGTTTTGCATATGGGGCTTGGGAATTTCAACAAAGTGGACTCATTGCGTGTAATATGGCCTTCAGGTAAAATGGACCTGATAAAAGATATTGCGGCCAACGCTACACTGGACCTGGATGAGAGTAAGGCTGCTCAGGTCTTTCGTTACAAACCGCTGAAGTCCCAATCTATTTTTACTTCCATTAAAAATATTAATTACACTCATAAAGAGAACTCTGTCAATGATTTTAAACGGCAACCTTTGCTAACAGCCGCTTTATCCTATGGTGGCCCCTGTATGGCGAAAGGCGATGTGAACGGTGACGGCCTGGAAGATCTCTTCATCGGAGGTGCCAGTGGTCAGGCAGGAGCATTGTTTCTTCGAAACAAAAATGGCAAATTCACCGCTTCCACCCATGCTGTGTTTGATCAGGATGCTTATTGTGAGGATGCAGATGCCTGCTTTGCTGATATTGACAATGATGGTGACCAGGACTTATATGTATGCAGCGGCGGATATGACCGCTTTTTGCCAGACGACCCTGGATTGCAGGACAGGATATACCTGAATGACGGCAAGGGAAAGTTTGCCAAAAGCCTGGACGCATTACCCGGTATGCTGGTAAGCAAAAGTTGTGTAACAGCAGCTGATATCAATGGAGACGGGTATATTGATTTTTTTGTTGGAGGGCGTGTTATACCGGGCCGTTATCCTGAAACACCCCAAAGCTTCCTTCTGCTAAATGATGGGAGTGGTCATTTTAAAAATTTCCCAGGAAATAATAACGATACTCTCTGCCACTCAGGAATGATAAGCACAGCTGTATTTGCCGATATGAATAAAGACGGCCAGCCGGATCTGGTAATTGCGGGGGAGTTTATGCCCATCATGATTTGGATAAATAATAAAGGACAGTTCACTGATAAAACGCAGGAGTATTTTGACAGACCGGTATCTGGCTGCTGGAACAAAATAATGATAGAGGATTTAAACAATGATAACAGGCCCGATATCATCGCGGGAAATATGGGCCTGAACACTCAAATTAAATGCTCCCTGACCGAGCCAGTGGAACTGTATTATAAGGACTTTGATGAAAATGGTTCGGTTGATCCAGTCCTTTGCTATTATATCCAGGGAAAAAGTTATCCTGCGATCAGCAGGGACGAACTGCTTGACCAGATGAGTACCATGCGAACAAGGTTCCCGGATTACAAAAGCTACGCGGATGCATCAGTACATGATATATTTTCAAAAGAAGAATTACAAGGGGCCAGCCATCTGAAAGCAACCTGCTTAGCCAGTGCAGTTTTCATTTCCAGTTCAGGTGTCAAATACCGCCAATTGAATTTGCCATTCCCTGTACAGCAATCCCCGGTTTATGCAATTGCTGTAGCGGATGTGGACGGTGATGGTATAAAGGATATTATAACAGGAGGAAATGTTTCTCATGCAAGGTTACGATTTGGTTTTTGCGAAGCTAATCAAGGCACACTCCTAAAGGGAACCGGAGATGGCAGGTTTACACCTGTTTCCCCGGTGAGTGCAGGCTTAAAGCTTCGTGGAGATATTCGTTCCATAGCCCTAATTGATCACACAGTTTTATTTGGTGTAAATAATGCTGCTGTAGCAAGCTATGAATATTAAAAGGACCATAACAATATTTTGGCTATTTGCATTTGCAGTAGTTATTGCGTCCTGCAAAATGAACGATAAAAAGCAAAACCCGATTGCAGCAGCTGACATAGATTCTGTATTAAAGGAAATGACGGATATTATGGTACATGATGTTACCAATCCTCCATTGGCCGCGCGTTTCTTTGCCTATTCACTGCTTTCGGGGTATGAAATCATATCCCAGAATAATCCGGCTGTTAGAAAAATGACGGGAGTATTGAATGAGTATCCGTCTGTATCAAAACCCACCCTTACATCCTATAATTATCAATTGGCCGCATTGCGGGCCATTGTTGAAACTGCCAGCCGGCTGCAGCCTTCAGGTAGACTGTTGCAGCCGCTTAAAGAAAAAATACTTAAACAGGCGGAAGGATTGCTTGATAAGGAGGTAGTTAAGGGATCCCTGGATTACGCAACAGACATTACCGGCCAGGTTTTAAAGTATGCAAAAGAAGACGGGTATAGAAAGTTCAGCGATTTTCCCCGCTATACACCTTTGGAAGGTGAGGGCCACTGGTTCCCAACTCCTCCGGGATATATTGCTGCTATCGAACCTTATTTTGGAAAGCTTAGAACTTTTTTACTGGATACAGGCTCCCGGTTCCTTCGGCCGCCCCCAATACCTTTCAATAAAAATAAAGTTTCTCCTTTTTATAAATTGATGGATACAGTATATCAAAAAGGAATTCATTTATCAAATGACGAAAAGGAAATAGCCGCTTTTTGGGACTGTAACCCTTTTGCTTTGGAAGATCAGGGTCATTTAAAGGTTGGGCTTAAGAAAATTTCACCAGGTGCGCACTGGATGGGAATTGCTGGAATTGCCTGCGCGCAGCAACGGCTTTCTTTTGATTCAAGCATGGAGATACATTTTTTACTCGCAATTACACTTACCGATGCTTTTATAACCTGCTGGGATGAAAAATATAAAACAAATCGCATCCGGCCGGAAACAGCAATTCGTTTATATATCGATCCTCAATGGAAACCTTTCCTGCAAA
>CAMLGP010000518.1 GCA_946479535.1 uncultured Bacteroidota bacterium | reverse complement strand
ATGCAGGTTGTGCAGTAGCACTGGCCACAGATTATAATCCCGGATCATCTCCATCAGGAAATATGAACCTGGTAGTTGCCATGAGTTGTATACAGATGCGGATGCTGCCTGAAGAAGCCATCAATGCTGCTACCATCAATGGCGCATACGCCATGGAACTACAGGATAAACTGGGTAGCATCACCATTGGAAAAAAAGCCAATATTATATTTACAAAAGCAATCCCTTCACTTGCGTATCTTCCCTACGCATTTGGTACTGATCTCATTGATAAGGTGATGATCAGTGGAAAATGCGTTTCCTGATACCGGTTAATAACCTGCAGCATACTGAGGTCCTGACCGATATTTCAGAAATGATCTATGATGAAATCTGATCCAGGAAGCGGTATGCAATCCCGGGAGTTGGCCCCTGGACCCATACAGGAACAGATTGACAACCTCAACAGGATCGGGAAGGCCGTTAAAAAAATAGTTAAGGGCGGTGCCCGGGCATAGCAGTTCCAATTTTTTCTTTAACTTGTCTGTATGATCACAATCGAACAGAAAAAGGTAAGCCTCCAGCATTTCAAGGTTTACAATAAGCAGGACATACTTTCCCTGACACGGTTACGCAAGTTTGAAACGAAACTGGGAGAACGGGTTCATATAGCAGCGGGATCTTCCATTGCGGAATCCATTCATCAGTCAACCGCCAAATACGTATTGCTTGGCATACCTGAAGATATTGGTGTAAAGGCGAATCAGGGGATTGGAGGCGCAGATACAGCCTGGCTATCCTTTCTGCAATCCTTTCTGAATATTCAGAGCAATGATTTCCTGGATGGCAGTGATATTTTGTTATTGGGTCATTTTGATTTCGGTGATATACAATACCTCATTGATACTACTGCAAAAGGGGAAGAAGAGAAAATTGAAGCATACCGGCATGCTGTCAATACCATCGATGAAGAAGTAGAACAAATCATCAAATACATTACTGAACATAAAAAGATTCCGGTTGTAATAGGTGGGGGGCATAATAACGCCTATCCTTTGCTTAAGGGCGCTGCAAAAGGCTGGCATAAGGCAGAGGTAATTCCGCTGGCCCAGATCAACTGCATTAACCTTGATGCCCATGCAGATTACAGGCCCATTGAAGGCAGACATAGCGGCAATGCATTCCGTTATGCAGAAGAAGACGGCTATTTACAGAAGTATTGTGTAATTGGAGTACAGGAAAATTATCTGCCGCAGAATGTTTGGGTGGATATGGTCAATAATCCTTTTATCGACTGCATTACATTTGAAGATATTTTCGTTCACGAAAAAAGAAGTTTCCTGCAATCCGTTGCTCATGCAACTGATTTTACAGAAGATACACTCACCGGTATTGAACTGGACCTGGATGTAATAGGATCAGTATTATCCAGTGCATCTACTCCAAGCGGAATTACATCGCTTCATGCGCGGCAGTATGTATCCTACGCAGCTCTTGATTCAAGGCCTGCTTATTTACATATATGTGAAGGAGCCTGTCGCTTGACTGATGGCAAAACGGATGGAACAACCGGGAAACTGATCAGTTACCTGGTAACAGACTTCATAAAAGGGATCGAATCCGTGCGGGAAAAAATCAATAAGAAATAAAACAGGCTTTACCTTTAATGATCCAGCAGTTTCTGGTCAGATAATTTTTTGAACCATCAGGATAGCTGCGGGAGTAATTCATTCAATTTAAAATACTGGTGCTGTTATTTTGACATCCGCTTTTGCAAACGCCAATCTGAATCCTGCAGCCGTTTTTCTGGATTCCTCCGATTTTTTCTGAGCTGCCTGAGCCAGCTCCAATCCGTACAGTCCCCAGCCATTATTTTGATTGGTGTGAAGATCATCCACAAATACGTTTTCTGCATCGGCGTATTTACCTGCTTTTAATAATGCATTGCCCAGGTATTGCCTCGGATTCAATAACCAGTCGCGAGGTTCATTATAAACCATATTCTCCTCTGTGGTAACTGCTTTTTGAAAGAATTGAGTTGCCGCAGCATTATTCTTTTGTTTAAGAGCAATTGTGCCCGCCAATAAATTTTCAGCAATTTTAGCTCCTTCAATAGCGGCAGAAAAAGGGCTCAAAGGAATAAACAGGCTGCTGTCTTTCATTAATTGCTGTAGTTGAGCCAATTCTTTAATTGCATCTGGTAAATTTCCAAGTCCTGCCTGTGCCATTCCTCTTCCAAACCGGTAAAGGGCATTACTATATATCTGTGAACTTTCCGGCTGAGCACGCTCCAGCAATTCCTTCCAGCGTCCAAATCTGATATCAACCATTACGGGTGTCATATAGATATACTGGACATAATTGCCCAGCGCTCCCGGAATACCCAGGTAATCTTTTGGAATACTATTCACTGTTTCAATAGCCGACCGCACAGAATAGGCTTTCCGTCCTGCCAACATCGACTGAATGGTTTGCATGTGTGCATTATGAATGATGTACAGGAAGTCGGCACCCGTTACGGCTCCATATAGCGGTATTGTCCTTTTATAACTGGAAATGGCCTCTTCATTCACTTTTACGCCCTTTTCAAATTCTCCTGTACGCAAATAAATATGGGAGGGCATATGAACCGTATGAGATAATCCGGGAGTTAGTTTCCCCAGCCGATCTGCAGCAGCAGTAGCATAAGAGGCAAAAGGAGAAGGCTCCATTACATGAATATAATAATGGTTGGCGCCTGGATGGTTTGGTGATTTGGCCAGTAATTTTTCCAGTACTTCGCGAATGGCAGGTGTCCAGGGCTTAGGAGTTCCATCAACCTTCCATAGGTCCCAGGGATGCTGAAGCATTAAGGCATCTGCATATAAGGCGGCCACATCGGCATCCTCCGGATATTTTAAGTAGGCTTCTTTCAGTTTGTCAACATACAACTGGTTCAGCTTTTCTCTTCCCTGTGTGGAATCTGGTGAATATCGGACCTGCATTGCAACAATAAGCATTTTCTCCTTATCTGAACAGGTAGCGGATAATTCCACGGCTTTGTTGGTAGCGGCTAATGCATCTGGTGATGCAGCATAACCAAGATCATTGATATTGGGACCATAGGCGAGAGCCTGGGCCCATTGCAGCATGGCTGAAGCAGGATCAAATTTTGCGGCCTTCTTAAAGGAGGCCATTGATTCAATAATATGGAAACTATAATACATATTAATGCCCTGGTTGAAATAGAATTGGGCACTATCATTATTGGTAGATATTTTCCATTGCCAGGAACCTGCGCCAGGAATAGGAGGGATATCTGTTTCTTCCAGCCATTCTTTTAGTGCTTGCCAGTCTGGTGTGCAGCGGAGTATGGGTTTGTTGA
>CAMLGP010000517.1 GCA_946479535.1 uncultured Bacteroidota bacterium | reverse complement strand
ACAGTATTATTTGCCGGCACCATTACCGCGCAGCCAAACGTACATCAGCAGTCTCGTGAGTACGAATGGCCAGAAGATCCATTAGTAAAAAACAAACTGGATAAATGGCAGGATCTGAAATTTGGCATGATCATTCACTGGGGACTGTATGCTGTTCCCGGTATTGTTGAATCATGGGAGCTCTGTTCAGAAGATTGGGTGAGCCGTGACAGTACCATCTCTTACGACTCCTTTAAGCGCTGGTATTGGGGTTTGAAGAAAGATTTCAATCCAGTAAAGTTTGATCCGCAAAGTTGGGCCGATGCAGCTAAAGCTGGCGGTATGAAGTATGTTGTGTTCACCACCAAACATCATGATGGCTTCTGTATGTTTGATACAAAGCAAACAGATTTTAAGATATCGAATGGTCCCTTTCAATCCAATCCAAAGGCAGATGTTGCGAAGTATGTTTTTGATGCGTTCAGGAAGGATGATTTTATGATCGGGGCTTATTTCTCCAAACCCGACTGGCATACGGAATATTACTGGTGGCCCAAATATGCAACCCCTGATCGGAATGTCAATTATGATATAAAGAAATATCCGTGGAGATGGAACCAGTATAAACAGTTTACTTATAACCAGCTGAGCGAACTGGTACATAATTATGGAAGCGTTGATATCTTATGGCTGGATGGGGGATGGGTAAGACCTTATAATACAGTGACTGATGAAGTGCGTTCATGGGGTGCACCTATTCCCACAGCCGGACAGGATATTGATATGCCAAATATCGCGAAGATGGCAAGGGAAGCGCAACCAGGTATATTGATCGTTGACCGTACTATACATGGCCCTTATGAAAATTATCAGACACCCGAGCAACGGGTACCTGATGTTCAATTATCCTATCCCTGGGAAAGCTGTATGACACTGGGGAATGGCTGGGGCTATATACCAACTGAACGATTTAAATCTTCCACGCGCATCATTCATACATTAATTGAGATTGTAGCAAAGGGTGGCAGCCTTCTTTTAGGTGTAGGCCCTAAAGCTGATGGCACTTTGCAGGAAGAAAGTGTGAGTCGACTCAAAGAAATCGGTGAATGGTTAAAAGTAAATGGAGAAGCGATTTATGGGACACGGATCACTCCTAAATACAAGGACCATAATGTCTACTTCACGAGGAAGAAAAACAACTCCACTTTATACGCAATGGTAACGCTTCTTGAAAATACACAAGTTCCCCGTACCATTAAATGGGGGCTAAATTTTCCGAAAAAAGGAACAAAAATAAAATTCCTGCAAACGGGCCAGCAATTGAAATGGGAACAGGTGGGCGATATGATACAGGTAGAACTCCCCGCTAAAATATGGCAAAGCAAAACGCCTTTACCTGCACTGGCCTTTTCATTTGAACCAGATGAAACTCAATAAAATGGTTAAAAGCCAAAGCCATACGAGTAAAAATATTGCTTTTGCAAAAAAGCTTCTTTTCTTATCGATTTGCAATTCAATATTTTTTTCAAAAACAATATATTGCCAAAAAGATCTCACGCAATATGTAGATCCCTATATCGGCACTGGTTTTCACGGGCACGTATTTTTGGGTGCCAATATTCCATTTGGTGCAGTGCAGCTGGGACCAACTAACATCTCCTCCGGCTGGGACTGGTGCTCTGGTTATCATTATTCCGATTCAGTAATTGTTGGATTTTCTCATATGCATTTGAGCGGAACAGGTATCGGTGATCTGGGCGATATCAGTGTGATGCCCGCAATTGGAGATATAAATCCGGTAAAAGGCAGGTTGGACAATCTGAATGCTGGTTATTCTTCACTCTTTTCTCATGAGGAAGAAACAGCAAGGCCGGGCTATTATTCTGTAAGATTAAAAAGATATGATATACTGGCTGAACTAACTGCTACTGCACGGGTTGGTTTTCATCAATATACATTTCCTGCTTCTGACAAGGCGCAACTCATTTTTGATCTGGGGGAAGGTATCGGTTGGGACCGCCCAACAGAAACATTCATCGTCAAGATCAATGATACTACCATTAGTGGTTACCGTCGTTCCAATGGCTGGGCAAAGGATCAGCTAATTTATTTTAGGGCTGTGTTCTCAAAACCTATGATAAATTTTCGGGTAGCGGAGGATTCAGTATTAAAGGAAGGCAATGTAGTTACCGGAAAGCATGTTAAGGCAGTCGTTTATTTCACCAGTACTAATGGTGAAAAGCTTATGGTTAAAGTAGGCATATCCCCGGTGAGTACCCAAAATGCTTTGTTGAATATCCGGGAGGAAACTCCTGACTGGAATTTTGACCAGGTAGCAACAAATGCAAAAAATGCCTGGAATAATGAATTACAAAAGATCAGAATAGAAACAAAAGATGAGAGCCGGAAGACGGTTTTTTATACCGCACTTTATCATACCATGATAGCTCCCTCTATCTTCAATGATCATAATGGAGATTATGTGGGTAGTGATAAGAAAATTTACCGAAAGGCCTCTTTTACCAATCTCACCACTTTCTCTTTATGGGATACCTATCGCGCAGCGCATCCTTTATTTACGCTGATTCAATCCCGGCGGGTTAACGATATGATCAGTTCCATGCTGGCTATTTATCAACAACAAGGAAAACTTCCTGTCTGGCACCTGATGGGTAATGAAACCAATACAATGCCTGGCTATAGTTCAGTACAGGTTATAGCGGATGCATACCTGAAAGGATTCCGGGGGTTTGATACAGCGCTGGCCTATAAAGCTGTAAAGGGCACATCAATGGGTAATGAGAGAGGATTATCTTTTGTGAAGTCCAAAGGATATATACCTGCAGATTCCATGGTAGAATCAGTAGCGATGGGATTAGAGTATGCTATTGCTGATTATGGCATTGCCCAGATGGCTAAAAGATTGAACAGGAAGGATGATTTTAGCTATTACTCAAAGCGGGGGAACTATTATGGTAACTATTTCAATAAAGAAACAAAGTTTGTGAGAGGAAGAACAGGTGAAAATGAATGGCGAACACCTTTTTCACCGTTTGTTTCCCGCCACATGAAAGATGATTTTGCGGAAGGCAATGCCTGGCAGTATACCTGGCTGGTACCACAGGATGTAAAGGGATTGATCAGTTTATTGGGTGGCGATAAAAAATTCATCACCAAACTGGATTCTCTTTTCATTGTAAAAGGAGATATGGGTAAGGATGCTTCTGCTGATATTACGGGATTGATTGGTCAGTATGCACACGGTAACGAACCCAGTCATCATATCATTTATTTATATGCCTATGCAGGTGAGCCATGGAAAACAGCAGAAAAGGCAAGACTGATTATGGACAGCTTTTATGCGGCCAAGCCTGCAGGACTGATAGG
>CAMLGP010000516.1 GCA_946479535.1 uncultured Bacteroidota bacterium | reverse complement strand
TCTACCTTCAATGTAAACACATTGCACCCGAATATTCCTGTGATCTTGGTTGAACCCTCAACCTCTGGACCTGCAATTGTACTGAGATTGGAAATTGCCTTGAAACGAAGCGACGACATAATTTTAGAATTTAAACTGTTTGAATTAAACATGAACAACGCATCAGCGCCGTTGCGTTGATTTTTCTTAATCTGATTGGTAGTGGCAGAAAGCAATCGAATGTAAAGTTTTCCTGTTGGGGAATGTTCAAATTTAAGGGGAATTAAGGTATTTTATTGACATTATTTTTATAGCTAATATCTCGCTTGAAATAGCTATAAATCTTTTCCCAATTAATGCTTAATACAATGGGTGTCACCAATAAAGGAAGAATTATACTTCTGTATCTGACAATGGCTCCGAGGTTATTTACACTAAATCCTACAACCAGGAAAAGTGAAAATGAAAAAAACAGGCTGAACCAGATGACCGGCCAGGAATGAGGTCCATCTTTTCTTCGCCAGATCAGGAAGATCAGGAATAATAAAAGGATAAGATTGATCTCCAGTGCGGCTGCCAGGGAAAGCAGATGATAGATATCGCTTGGATAAGGCCGGATGGCTGCAAGACTGATGGCCTGGGGAGTATTTTCAATAAAGCTGCCTATGTTAGCTCTTAATTGTGTAATGGGAAGAGTGGAATTGCCCGGCACCATTTTAATAAAGGACTGTTGCTTATTTACCACGGCACGTGGAAAATCCAATCGCGGATCAACATACCGCAAACCAAAGAACAATATGCCGGATAAAAAATACACTGCAGCGAAACAAAGGAAAACCCTTCGGGGCCAACGAATCGCCATCAGCCAGGCCAGGAGGGCAGGAAGGAGAATTACTACCAGATAATTGCGAACGATCAGCAAAAGCAGGAACCAGAACAGAAGATAAAGGATACGCTTTACTGTAAATTTCTTTTCCTTATTTGCGAAATAGAAATGGTAGATGATCATCGCAAGACATAAAAAGACCAGGCCTTCTTTATGAATACCACTTGTCCAGTAATAAAAAGAAGGAATGAAAAAGACAACCACCATTAACAGCATTCTTCTTCCGGGAAATACATCATTCATCACCTTATAAAAAGCCATGGAACCAAACAGGGTGATAAAGGAGTAAAATATAACATTCACATAGTAGTGGCCAAAGCTGAAGATGTCAAATATGGAAAGTAGCTTGATAAACACATTCCCTTTCAGATCATTCCAGTAAGAATTGGTGGAAGCAAAGAAACTGCCCGCGCCACCGGGATAGGGATCATTGAAGATATTGGTAAAATATTCATGTGGATTAGTACCCAGTATCCTGTATTCAACCAGTCCATTGTAATGAAACCCCCAGGTATCAAGCATCTGTGCCAAACCTCCATAGTACAATCCCATCCAGCCATAAAAAATACCAGCAATCAGCTTCAGCAGGAAAAGGATCACCAACTGGGGCTTGCTCATGCCGGTGGAGAGAAAAAAAGGCGTTTTGGTGACCAGCCATGCAAAGAAGACCAGGTAAAATACAAAGAGTAGGTACTCCATACTGGGCCACAAAATAGCCATTATTGGTAAAATCTTAAGGGGAATTAGCCTTTAGCTATAAGCCTTTAGCAATTAGTTATTAGGCTATTCTTTTAATATCCCCATATTACTAACCACACGCATGGCTAATGGTTAAAGGCTTATAGCTAACGGCTATTTTCCGTAATTTCGCGCTTTCAAATCACCCATACATATTTCTTCATGGAGGTTACGGTAAAAACGGCAAAACAACTCAGGTTAACAGAGGAAGAATTTGAATTGATCAAACAAAAGCTGGGACGTACGCCAAATTTCAATGAGCTCTGCGCATTCTCCGGAATGTGGAGTGAGCATTGCAGCTACAAGAATTCAATAAAATGGCTGAAAACCCTTCCCAGGGAAGGCGCCAGAATGCTTGTTAAAGCCGGAGAAGAAAATGCAGGGTTGATGGACATTGGGGATGGGCTGGGTGTGGTTTTTAAAATTGAATCACATAATCACCCTTCAGCAATTGAACCCTTTCAGGGTGCTGCTACAGGGGTAGGAGGGATACACAGGGATATTTTCACTATGGGGGCCAGGCCAATAGCCGCACTGAACTCACTTCGTTTCGGCAACCTGGAAGAAGATAAAACACAGCATTTATTATCAGGAGTTGTACATGGCATTGGTCACTATGGTAACTGCTTTGGTGTGCCTACAGTTGGAGGTGAAGTTTATTTTGATCAGTGCTATCATACCAATCCGCTGGTGAATGCAATGAGTGTGGGAATTGTGAAAGCAGGAGAAACAGTATCAGCCACTGCAGAGGGCAAAGGTAATCCTGTTATGTTTGTTGGTAGTGCAACAGGTAAGGATGGTATAGGTGGTGCATCCTTTGCATCTGCAGATATTACGGCAGAAAGTACACAGGAATTGCCAGCGGTACAGGTAGGCGATCCTTTCCAGGAAAAGAAATTGCTGGAAGCCTGTCTTGAAGTGATCCAGACCGGAGCCGTGGTAGGTATGCAGGATATGGGTGCTGCAGGTATTATCTGTTCCACGGCTGAAATGAGTGCGAAGGGTGAAGTGGGAATGCGGATTGACCTGGATAAAGTTCCTACCCGTCAGAAAAATATGAAAGCCTGGGAGCTCCTTTTGAGTGAAAGTCAGGAAAGAATGTTACTGGTGGCACAGAAAGGAAGAGAGAAAGAAGTACAGAAAGTATTTGATAAATGGGACCTTCCCTGTTCTGTAATTGGTGAAGTAACGGATGACGGCATTCTTAATTTCTATATGCATGGTGAACTGGAAGCCTCACTGCCCGCACATGAACTGGTGCTGGGCGGAGGTGCTCCGCAATATGAAAGAGAATACAGGGAACCTGCGTATATGGCGGAAGTAAAGAAATTCAATATTAGTTCCATTCCAGAGCCTCTTCATTTAAAGACTATCGCTGAACAGATCATTGCATTGCCTTCCATTGCTTCAAAGCGTTGGATCTATACACAATATGATAGCATGGTGGGAACTGTAAATGCCTCTACCAATGCACCCAGTGACGCATCCATTGTTGCAGTGAAAGGAACCAAAAAAGGAATTGCTGTTACTACAGATTGCAACAGTCGCTATGTATATGCAGATCCATACACTGGTGCAATGATCGCGGTGAGTGAGGCGGCACGCAATATTGTTTGCAGTGGTGGCAAGCCGTTGGGCATAACCAATTGCCTGAACTTTGGTAACCCTTATGATCCGGAAGTTTATTACCAGTTCGTCAATGCAATCAAGGGAATGGGAGAGGCCTGCCGCAAATTTGATACGCCTGTTACTGGTGGTAATGTAAGTTTC
>CAMLGP010000515.1 GCA_946479535.1 uncultured Bacteroidota bacterium | reverse complement strand
ATAATTAAGATACACTTCTTATATCTTATGCATTGCTTTATTCTTAGGACGCTATTCGCTTCATTAGCGGCTTTAACCAGATATTTTCATTCTTAAACGTACCATTCGCAACATTCGTGTCAGAAGATGCTGCGGCGATGGAAGTATAAGGCATTTTGCCCTAACTGATTGAATGACCAATCCAATTTAAACACAAAATCATAGATCGTTACAATGTCGATGCCGATGCCGGAAGAGAACAGCATCCTGTTGCCCAGGAAGTTTTCGCCGGGGTTGGGATCATAAATATAACCGGTGTTGCCATAGATCCTGCCATAAATATTGACAGGGATACGGAGCGGTGCTACTTTTTTTGTGCCTTTGAAATTGAAATTAAAGTTTAGCAGGCGTTTCGTTAGGGATGCTTTTAAATAGCCTCCGGCTACTCCATCCACTACATAATATTCATAGCCCTGCATGAAGATATCGGAATAGCCCAGCAGGCGGCGGTTATAGTAGGGTTGTTTGAAAGGAAGCTTGACGGTGCAAAAGCATTCATGCTGAAGAATGATTTTTTACCCAGGGGCCAGTTGGCCGACCCTTTCAAACCCAGTTGCCAGGAATTGAAGGAGCTGAAGATCCCTTTTTTGCTGAAAGCCACTTCACCTGCATATCCTTTGGTGGGGTAGGGTATATAATCAAGATTGAAATAGTTGAAGTAATAATATAACTCAGGGAAAACGATGCGGTTTCTTCCGCCGGGAAAATAATTGGGATTCAGTTTTACGATGGTATCGGCCACTTCTTCCATACCATAAGAAAGGCCAAGGCGGTGTCGCGTGCGGATGGCTTTCCGGTAAGACACTTCAACATAGCCACGGGCAAAATTCCGGAGATAGCTTTCATCTTTTAAGAACACCTGTTTATCATCAATGGTATTATAATTCATTTCGCGGTTCCTGCCCAGTGAAACGCCAAAACTTAAGCCCCATATCAATGTAGGGCCGGTCGTAGTTCAGTAATAACTGGCGGGAATAACCGCTTACTACCGTAAAGCGAAGTTTATCATTACGGCCTGTAGCGTTATTATATAGCAGCTTCAACCCATAATCCACGCGGTTGAGACTGGCTTTTTGCTCTACGATCCATTGGTTAAGATTGCGGTCGACCGGACGGAAATAGGGCACAGGAAATAAATACCATCGTTCTCTCACCTGCACCAACACATCCACGTTGTAGCCATCAAAACTTTTGAGTGCAACAATTACTTCATGAAACAAAGCCAGGTTCATGAGTTGCTGGCGGGCCAGTTCAAATTTTTTTACGAGGTCCTGTAAAAGAAAAGCATCACCGGATTTAAAAGAGAGTTCGCGAAGGATGATACTGGGATGTGTTTTCCGGTTGCCTACGATAACAATATTGCGGACGATAAAAGGAGATTCGCCGGCAGGTACTACATACTCTTCAGCAGTGAGGTTCTTTTCCTGTTTCTCTTTTTCTTTCTTAGGCTTTCCTTCCGGTCCTCCACCTTCCTGCGCAAGCAGGGGCTGAAAGCCGACGAGCACTAATACAAGCCATAAGCAATATTTTACGGTACACTGCATCTGCCAGAACTACGAGAATGATCTAAATTAACCGGATTTTTGTACAAGTGCTAAACAAAGGCCAAAAAACATCAGATCTTGAGGTAGTTCATCAGATTATCATAGTTATTCCGCAGCTCATTAGCATATAATTCCTCTCCAAAATAATATTTTACATTGTACTCATATCGTTGAAAAGTGGCCACAATATCCGACACTTCGGGTTTATTGATCCGGATGGTCACCTGCATCATACCCGTTTCCGCATCATTCGAAGTGTTTAGTTGGGTAATCTGTGCATCATTTGTTTCCACCAGTTTGCTGATCTCATTGAAGGAATACTGGGTGCTTTCCATTTCCAGTACGATCAGTCCGCCGGGCTCTTTCAGGCTCATGAACTCTGATGCATTCTTTAGCAGGTCATTATAAGAAACCACGCCCACCAGGTCATTCTCCTCATTAATAATAGGCACTACACTCAGACCATTTTCGGCGGCAAGCTGAATGGCTTTTAAGAAATGTTCGCTGCTTTTTACAGAAGAGTTGCCAAAGGATTGCTGCAGAAGGTCCAGTGTGGTATGGTCATTGTCAACCTGGAGCAGGTCATCTTCACTGATAATGCCTGCATATTTTTCCCCATCCACGATCGGCAAATGTGTTACCTGGTTGTCGTTCATCAATTGAAGGGCCTGGTACACCTTGTCTTGCAGATGCAAATAGGGCAGATTTTGAGATCGTAATTCTCCGGTCAACATGGATAGCGGCTCCTTATTTTTTTACAAAGACCTCAATGATCAGCTAACTGTTGCAGGCTCATTGAGTTTTTTCAAAAATTTGTGAAGGATCACATTGAATTCGTCGGGGACCTCCATCATGGGTGCATGACCACACTTGTCGATAAAATAGAGTTCACTGTTGGGGATCAGCTTATTAAACTCCCTTGCCACAAATGGCGGGGTGATCGTATCATTATTTCCCCAGATCAATAACGTAGGAAGTTTAATTTGATTGAGTTCCTCGCCGAGGTTATTCCGGATAGCACTTTTGGCAAGGGCAATGATCTTGATGACTTTCAAGCGGTTATTGGTGATGGCAAAAACCTCGTCCACCAATTCCGTGGTTGCCATTTTTGGATCGTAAAATGTCAGCTCAGTCTTTTTCCGGATATATTCATAGTCCCCTCTTTTGGGATAAGAATCGCCCATCCCATTCTCAAAAAGACCTGAACTCCCGGTAAGAATAATGGATTTAATGCAATCAGGCTGGCTCTTCAATACATACACCAGGCCTACATGCCCGCCCAGTGAATTGCCAAGCAGATGAACATTTTTATATCCTCTTGATTCGATAAATTTATGAACGAATTTAGCAAGCCCGCCTACAGACGTATGGAGGATATCCATATCCAGCAAAGGAAGGATGGGTACCACCACTTTGTTATACTGCTTGAAATAATCAATCAGTTTTTCAAAATTACTCATGGCACCAAACAATCCATGCAGCAATACCAGCGGCTCGCCCTCGCCTTCTTCAATAAACCTGAACTTATTATCCTGTTTTATCTCGTAACTCATTTCCGCTGTTCCGTTAATTTTTGCTAAAATAATCGTTTTGCAGCATATAACCAGCCCAAGCACCCAAGACTTTACTTCTTGATGCAAAGATAACAGACTGAGGCACACCCAGAAACAGAATCCATCATTAACCTCCGGAGATTGCCCTTATTATGCATATAAAATCCTGAAATAGTAGCGCCGGATAGGACGAAAGTACCAGGTCATCAGCAACAATGCCGTTGCAATGCCGACAAAAGT
>CAMLGP010000514.1 GCA_946479535.1 uncultured Bacteroidota bacterium | reverse complement strand
GCTTGCTTTTGAAGGGGACCGATTTTTTACCGTAAAAAGGTTGCAGCTATCTGCCAATGGGCACCCCTACAATTTTCCTCGCCTGATCCTGCCGATACCTCAGCGGGAAATTGACCTGGGGAATGCACTGCCGCAGAACACGGGGTATTAAGAGAAGTCACCAGCCGCTAGCTACCAGCCACTGGCTGCCGGATATTATTGGAAAATGCTTTAATATCTGAATAGGGAAGGTGCAGTATCAGATCTGGTAGCCGGTGGCTGGGAGCCAGCATCTAAAAAGTATTTGCGGCCGGAAACTACATGCTAAACCGGCCGCTCACTTTTCCCCAAAAACCCGGGTTTTCCACACCGGAAAATCTGCATTTTACATTTCATAGTTCCCCTCCTCCCCCTTACCTTTGCGGCCAATTTAAATCCCTGCATATATATGGCAAATGTTGGCAAAGTAAAGCAGATCATCGGAGCGGTAGTTGACGTACAATTCGACGGCAAACTCCCCGAGATTTACAATGCATTAGAACTGAAAAAGGAAAATGGTGATACGCTGGTACTTGAAGTACAACAGCATCTGGGTGAAGACAGTGTACGTACTATTGCCATGGATGGAACTGAGGGTCTTGTAAGGGGTACTGAGGTTAAAGATACCGGCAAGGCCATTGCCATGCCAACGGGTGAAGCCATTAAAGGTCGTTTGTTCAATGTAACTGGTGACCCCATTGATGGATTGCCTCCGGTTTCCAAAGAGGGCGGTCGTCCCATCCACGCCAAACCTCCCATGTTTGAGAACCTGAGCACAGCTACAGAGATCTTATTTACAGGTATCAAGGTTATTGACCTGATTGAGCCTTATGCAAAGGGTGGTAAGATCGGTCTGTTTGGTGGTGCAGGTGTAGGTAAAACAGTATTGATCCAGGAACTGATCAACAATATCGCGAAAGCCTATTCCGGTTTATCCGTGTTTGCTGGTGTGGGTGAGCGTACCCGTGAAGGAAATGACCTGATGCGTGAAATGATTGAAGCCGGTATTATGAAATATGGTGAAGGTTTCAAACACAGCATGGAGAAAGGCGGATGGGACCTTAGCAAGGTAGATATGAAAGAGTTGGCTGAGTCAAAAGCCACTTTCGTATTCGGACAGATGAATGAGCCTCCAGGCGCCCGTGCCCGTGTGGCCCTTTCTGGTCTGACCATTGCAGAATATTATCGTGATGGTGATGGAGAAGGTAAAGGAAAAGACATCCTGTTCTTCGTTGATAATATCTTCCGTTTTACCCAGGCAGGTTCTGAAGTATCAGCCCTGTTGGGTCGGATGCCTTCTGCCGTGGGTTATCAGCCAACGCTGGCCACTGAAATGGGTATCATGCAGGAAAGGATCACTTCAACCAAGAACGGATCTATCACTTCCGTACAGGCGGTATACGTACCTGCGGATGACCTTACCGATCCGGCTCCTGCTACAACCTTTGCCCACCTTGATGCTACAACAGTATTGTCAAGAAAGATCGCTGACCTTGGAATCTATCCTGCGGTTGACCCGCTGGATTCTACCAGCCGTATCCTTAGTCCACTTATCGTGGGTGAAGCACACTACACTTGCGCAAACAGGGTGAAGCTGATGTTGCAGCGTTATAAGGAATTGCAGGATATCATCGCCATCCTTGGTCTGGATGAATTGAGTGATGAAGATAAAATGACAGTTGCCCGCGCCAGAAAAGTACAGCGTTTCCTTTCACAGCCCTTCCATGTGGCTGAGGCCTTCACAGGTCTGAAAGGTGTACTGGTACCAATTGAAGAAACCATCCGTGGATTCAATATGATCATGGACGGTGAAGTGGATGAATATCCTGAAGCTGCCTTCAACCTGGTAGGTTCAATTGACGATGCAATTGAAAAAGGAAAGAAACTGATGGCACAGGCCCAGGGCTAATACCTGGTATCAAAACTGAATTAAATGAATCTCGAAATACTCACTCCCGAAAAGAAACTCTACAGCGGCGAAGTCTATGGTGTGCAAATGCCGGGCATCAGCGGTTCTTTTGAAGTGCTTGAGAAACATGCTCCACTGGTAAGTGCACTGAAAGCTGGCAGAGTAAAGATTTTAAAAGATAAGCAGAGCCATGTTGCTTTCTTTGATATCACAGGCGGTTTTGTAGAAGTAATGAATAACAAGGTGACTGTACTTGCAGAAGGCGCCACGATAGTAGAATAATAGTATTTTCCCTATAGTTTAGAATCCCAAATTTCGACCTGGAATTTGGGATTCGCATTTTTAAGAATGTGATACCTGCCGGTACGTAAAATCTTCCTCCCGGACAGCCGAAGCCGGATTTACAGCTCAATCCGTCAATTCCCCAACTCACTCCAATTTGGTTGTACAGGCCTCTGTTCCTGAGTAGCATTGTATTGTAATTGATGATTAATAGATCATTAAATAAACCATTAACCAATAAACAATAGGTATGAAAACGAAAAATACCATGGCCGTTCTGGCGCTCAGCATTCTTTCCCTGGTGGCAACAGCTCAGGAGGCACCCAAAGGATTCACAAAAGGAAATATCGTTTTAACTGATGGCAGCACTGTTTCCGGATATATAAAGGAAAAGATCCGCAGCAATGCTTCTCTCACCCTACTGGATGGTGAGAATAAGAAAAAGAATTATGATGGAAGCGATCTTCAGGCGGCCAGCATCGGAGAAGAAAAATTTGTTTGCATAAAAGGTGATTTCTTTAAAGTAATAGAGGATGGATCAATAAAGTTCCTGCAAAAGGCAAGTGATGCTTCTTCCAAACCGGTATACAATGGCAACCAGGCTGTATTTATCAATGGGACAGAAGGTAATCCCGGAGATTATTTTCTTTATATATCCTCATCTCGTGGGTTAAAACATCTAAACCGTAAAACAGTATCAGCTGTGGTAACGGAAAGTTTTGCCAAATGTGAACAGGCGCTCGCAAAGGCTAAAGCTATCAATGATGATATCTCCAGGCTCAATGAAGCGGTACAGGAATTTAACCATTGCGGATCAGTAAAAAATTAGGCTATTAGCCATTAGCGGTTAGCTATTAGCTAACGGTTAATGGCTTCAAAAAAATTATTGTATGAAAAGGATGTTACTGGCAGTGCTGGTGCTCTGCCTGGGTGGGATGGCCCTATCCCAGGATATAAATTACAGGCAAACGATCAGAGGTATAATACTTGATGAACAATCTGGAAATGTATTGAGCAATGTAACCGTAACGGTTGAAGGTATGCCCTCCATTGCTTCTATCACGGATTCAACGGGAGCATTTAAATTATTGCGTGTGCCTATTGGAAGGCAAACCATCATCGCCAGCAATCTTGGTTCTGAAATGGCCATTATTCAGCATCTTGAGGTCACTTCTTCCAGGGAGGT
>CAMLGP010000513.1 GCA_946479535.1 uncultured Bacteroidota bacterium | reverse complement strand
GAGCAAAAGGCCATAGAGACGCAACAGATGATTGACCTTCTTCGCAATTTTATTGGGTATCGCGAATACCCGAAATACGATATTGTCAGTCGCTACTATATATATAAGCAGGCTTTATTAAAGGAAGCAGAACGTCTTGTGCAAGCCAATGTGCTGAGCAAAAAAGAAGATATTTACTACCTGAGCTTTGAAGAATTTCAGGAAACTGTGCGCACACATCGGGTGGATTACCAGGTTATCAATAAACGAAAAGATGATTACAGATTGTATGAAAAGTTAACCCCACCTCGCGTCATCACTTCAGATGGTGAAATTGTTACTGGGCAATATAACCGGCAAAATCTTCCGGTCAATGCTATTGCCGGACTGGCAGTATCCTCTGGTGTTATTGACGGACGGGCGCGTGTGATCCTGAACATGGAAGATGCAGATTTGGAAGAAGGAGATATACTGGTCACTGCCTTTACTGATCCCAGCTGGACGCCCTTGTTCTTATCCATAAAAGGGCTGATTACCGAAGTTGGCGGATTAATGACGCATGGTGCTGTTATCGCCCGGGAATATGGACTACCCGCAGTGGTGGGAGTGGAGAATGCTTCAAAGCTGATCCGGGACAAACAACGCATCCGGGTGAATGGTACAGACGGATATATTGAACTACTTTAACCGCGCCCTGACTTTTTAACCGGGTTAATATTGGTTAATAACTCATCAAATAAAATGTGATTCTCATTCCTGGGGTCGTTTAATTTTATTGTCGGCCAGAATCGTATATTCCGGTAATAATTCTATCCCACATGTACAGGAAATTGCTTATTTCAGTTATTTTATCTGCCTTTTATCTTCTTGGAAAAGCGCAACAGGTTCAACCGGTCCAACCCAAAGTTTTTACTCATGCAGACACATTGCGTGGCAGCATTACTCCTGAGAGGGAATGGTGGAACGTATTACGGTATGATATTACCGTAAAGCCGGATTATAATTCCAAATCAATCACCGGTCAGAATATCATTACTTATGGAGTAGTGAAGGAGAATAAAAATACAATGATGCAAATTGACATGAAGGATCCGCTCGTCATTGACAGCATCGTTCTTAATTCCCGGACCCGCCTTACTTATACGAAAGAAGGAAGTGTGTGGCATGTAGCGGTTCCGGCACAAAAGAAATCGTCCACCCATTCCATGCAGATATATTACTCAGGTCAGGCGCATGAAGCTATCCGGCCACCGTGGGACGGGGGATGGACTTGGACCACCGATTCTCTTGGCAGACCCTGGATGACCGTTACCTGCCAGGGGCTTGGGGCTTCTATCTGGTATCCCTGCAAAGATCACCAGAGTGATGAGCCGGATAAAGGAGCCAGCCTGACCATGATCGTTCCTGACACCCTGGTAGCTGTTGCAAATGGAAGATTGCAGTTCTCAAAAAACAATAATGACGGAACTACCACTTATAAATGGGCGGTAGTAAATCCAATCAGTAATTACTGCATCATTCCCTATATCGGTAAATATGTCAACTTTAAGGAAGTATATAAAGGAGAAAAAGGCCCATTGGATGTGAACTATTGGGTACTGGACTATAATCTTCAGAAGGCTAAAGCTTATATGCCCACCGAGGTCCACAATATGCTGAAGGCATTCGAATACTGGTTTGGGCCCTATCCTTTTTATGAAGACGGGTATAAGCTGGTTGAAACCTCCCATACGGGAATGGAACATCAAAGCGCAGTGTATTATGGTAACTGGTACAACCCCGGTTATCGTGGCAGAGATGCTTCAGGGACCGGCTGGGGCATGAAATGGGATTTTATTATTATTCATGAAAGCGGCCATGAGTGGTTTGGAAATAATATAACAACCAATGACCTGGCGGATATGTGGGTGCATGAAGGATTTACCAATTATAGCGAAACGCTTTTCATTGATTATATCTTTGGAAAGGAAGCTGCTGATGCCTATAACGCTGGAATCAGAAGAGGCATCCGGAATGACAGGCCGGTGATTGCCAAATACAATGTGAATGATCAGGGTAGCGGAGATATGTATCCCAAGCCAGGCAATATGTTGCATGCCATTCGCCATGGACTTGACAATGATGAATTATTCAGAAGCATTTTAAGGGGTATTAATAAAACATTTTATCACAAAACGGTTACCAGCCAACAGATAGAAAATTATATCTCTCAAAAAGCAAAATACGATTACAGTAAAGTGTTTGATCAGTATTTGAGAACAATTGAGTATCCCGATCTGGAAATCGTTTTCACTGAAAATAAACAAAAAATATTTTACCGGTATGCCAACTGTGTACCCGGATTTAATATGCCGTTGACACTGAAGAATAATGAAACCAAATTAAGGATCATCCCAACACCTGAGTGGAAAAGTCTTGTTCTTAAGGCTAATGAAGTTTCGTTATTTGACAAACCCGCGGTTGAGAAAATGTATTATATCACAGTGGCGCCTGTGGATAATCCGGGTAATTTAAAATAGCAGCGGCAAGGGAGCGCATGCTCCCAGGTGTCGCGCATGGCAGAAAGCCATCTATCATAAGCTGGGTTATAATGTAGCGATGCATTCCACAGACACCAGAATTCCACCTGGAAATGGCAGAACCTGGGGAACACTGCGTGCCGGAGCATTGTTGGGAAAGAATTCAGGATAGACTTTATTGATAATACTGAAATCATGGCCAGCTACCATAAAGATGGTTGTCTTTACCACCTTGCTTAAATTGCTTCCGGCCTCTTCCAGGATCACCTTAATATTAAGAAAGGCCTGACGGATCTGGTCTTCAAATGAATCACTGATTAGTTTGCCGGAGCTGGGAACAACACCTGCCATCCCGGAAAGAAAAATAAGATCATTGGCAATGACGGCCTGGGGAAATATATCATTCAGTCTTGGAGCTTTATCGGTGTTAAAGTTCTTTCTTTCTTGCATATGAGGATTTTGGGGGCTAATGATAGAAAAGGATCAGTGATCAAAAATGGAGAATTTCCGGCAATAGCTGACGGAAATTTCCCAACGGCTGGCAGGAACAGATAAAGGAGTGGATTGCAGGAATTTGTGTGACGGCCGGGATCGACAGGATCATTCCCCGTTGGTTAATGTGGATGGGGTTAGTAATCGCAATAGTATCCATTCTTTCAATGATCAACCTGGTTGCACCGGATGCATCCATACTTTTACCAATTGGACGTCTTCTCGGAATTATCTGGATGATCATTGCCGGATTCAGTGTAAAGAGAAAAAAACTGATCAGCGGAAAACAGGGTACCTAAGGTTTCCTGTTTCTTTAAACCTGGGAAGCTGCACAGGGAGCCAGGAAGGTCCTTGTAATCCTTGATACAATTTTTGAATCGGCATATTCAGGCATGCTGCTGATCTTC
>CAMLGP010000512.1 GCA_946479535.1 uncultured Bacteroidota bacterium | reverse complement strand
GCCAGTGGCAGGGGCTGTATAAATTGAGCCAGTTAAACGGCCAAATACTTGCTTTAAAACAGGCTTATAGCTTTTGCAGTTTCACTTTCTGACTTATTCCAGGGCCTGATACATTCAGGTAATAGATCCCTGCAGCCAGCCTGGTCATATCCAATGACAGTGAATTTGCACCTGGTTTCAGTTGCAGGTTATTCTGCATTACCACCACGCCAGAGTTATCAACCACTTTCCAGTTGGCAGTACCACCGTTTATTACAGTGATATACACTTTAGAAATGCCCTGAACAGGGTTTGGAACTACAGAGATCTTGTCAACCTTTTCATTCAATGCAATTGAAACTACATTTGAATATTTGGCCGAACCATCAATATCCACCATGCGCAGACGGTAATAAATAATATTACCCTGCTGAGTTACTGCATTGATATCTGAATAGGTATAGACATTAGTAACAGCGCTGTTACCAGTTGATTTGATTGTACCAATATCAGTATAGCTAACACCATCCAGGCTCCTTTCAACTACGAAATGATCTGAATTTGTTTCAGCACTTGTTGACCATTCCAGTTGTGCTGCGTTATTCTCCAGAACACCTCTGAAGTATAACAGACGAACAGGAAGTGTAATACCTGTGTAGGTATATTCTATAATAGTGTTGTTATCACGCACCACATAGAATTTCAGACCAGTAGGATCAGAAGTAATACGGCGGATACGGTTACCATCACCACGGAAATATGAAATAGTATCTCCAGTGATACCAGTACCGGTAGCATTCAATTTCAAACGATATACCTTGTCATCCTTCAATGGCGTGATCAATAAAGATCCAGGCCATCCAGGAATAACATTCTTACCATAGAATTCAAGGCTGGATGCGGCAATCGTAGGCCAGTTGGCATTACCAGAACCGTTTGCCGGATAGGTTGAAGGCCAGGTTGCATTATGGTGGAAGGTAGTGAACATAGGCTGGGTAGTACCGGCACAATTGCTTACTTCATTTACAACTGTGGTACGACCAATCTGGAATCCGTTTACATCACCATCACAGGCACCAGATACCTGGTCCCATCCATAGTTACTACCAGCAGTAATAAGATTGATCTCATCATCTGCCCTGTCTGATTGCTCAGAGCTGAACAGACGGTTATTACCACCTACTACTCCCCATACGAGTCCCTGAGGATTACGGTGACCTTTTGAGTATACAAGGTCTTTTGCAGTGATAGGCGAACCATCATAGAAAGGATTATCGTTAGGAACCCAGGCATCCTGACCGGCATCGCCATCGCTTTCTGTATTTAAACGGTAGATCTTGCCTTCATACGCATCTGTTACCTGAGCATTTTCTGTACGGTTTGTATTGGCAAACTGTCCGCAACCCATATCACCGATAGTATAATATAAACGGTATTGTGAACCTTCGGGAACAGGGCTGATCGTTAAACGACCAGAGTTGTGGTCACTTGATCCTGGTAAATTATCTAATATGATTACGGGGTTGATAAATGAGTTACCCTTATATTCATAACGAACAACACGGGTGCTGAAAACACAACCTGCACCACTACCTGGCGTAGCGCAGGTACTGTTAGGAGTAGCTTTAGCATATACATAAGCTATATACACCCAGGGCTTGGCCATTCTTGTTACCATGTTGGTGGAATAGTTGTTAGGATGCAATGCCATCCCCATCAGCCCACCCTGTGGTCCAGTACCTGAGGCCCAGTCAACTTTTGAACCGGTAAGGTTAAGAAGAGTAGTACTCACACCAGGTGAGGTGTTGGTACTGATACGTCTAATGAGGTATCCTTTTGCTTCAGTTACAAAAAGAGAATCACCAGGACCGTATACGCATTCCCATGGATTGTTTAAACCCATAGCTGCGGTAGCGATGTTTCTTTTAGTGAAAGGTTCAGTTTGTGCGGGGAGCTTGATAAACACAAGCGTGATAAGCACAATGAGTAGCATTAGTTGTTTCATAGTATTTGTGGATTGTCAGTTTAAAAGTAGTTAATGTTTAGCCCCTGGTCAATCGCATTAAACCCTGTTTGGTAACGGAAAACTTCCTGTTGCTTTTCATGGGAAACTCGTATTTCTACAAAAAAAAGAATATTACAGGCAACCATACTCAGGGTATTCGCTTAAGGGTAACTTAAATAATATTGTTGATTATAGTTTTTGCAATTTCACTTTCTCAGCTATGCCGGAGCTTGAAACATTCAGGCCATAATGCCCGGCAGTTATCTCAGCAACAGAGAAAGATTTCTGAAAACTTCCGCCAGATAACCCTCTTTGGGAATAGGTGGATATACTAATACATACTAAGGAATTGGGAATGAGGAGTAGTGGTTTTTTCATCATAGTGGATTTAATCACAAAATAGAAAGGATACCTGAAAACTATAAGAGAACTTACCCTATAATTTTCTTAGTAGATATACTTATTTTTTCGACGTACTAGTTCTATTTGAATCTAAGTATTATTGATGTTTATTTGTAAGTCCTATTATCCGAAAAACTAATTGAATCCACTTATGAAGCCATTCTTTACCCGAACCTGTTGTGTTGTAGGTGTGTTGCTGGTCTTCCTTTTACCACTTTCAGCTTTAGCCCAGGCGCCCACTAACGATAACTGTGCTACGCCTATTACACTTAACTCAGGAACTACCTGTGTAAACACCACTGCCTCCATGCGAGGTCCATCTGCAGCTTCCACTTCCACAGCTGGTATCAATGCCTTTTGTGGTAATGCCAACTCGCCTGATGTGTGGTTTATTTTCACAGCTCAATCAACCAATCCTACTATTGCCTTAAGTAATATGGGAGGGTCTATGAACGGCGCTCGCCGGATAATGGTGTTTAATACTACTTCCTGCACAGTTGCCACACTGAATGCAAATGCGCTGGCTTGCGGAACCGGAGCTTCAATCAATCCTACTACACTTGTAATCGGTCAGCAATACCTGATTCGTGTCTATACCAATACGGCTTCAGTAGCAGGTACTCAGGCCGCATGGCAATTTGATATCTGTATCACTGATCCCGCACCGCAGAATGATGCCTGTGCAAATGATATAGTATTAACACCTTCCACTACCTGTAATAATATAGCTGGCAACCTGGCCAATTCAACATCCACAGCAACTATCAACGCTGGTTGCGGTAATGCCGGTTCACCTGATATATGGTACTCCTTTACAGCAACCAACCAATATCCTGTTATTACATTGAGTAATATGGGTACCAATATGGATAACAGCCCACGCCTGGAATTATTCAGCACAACTTCCTGTACTATTGGTACATTGAATGCCAATTTAATTGCCTGTGTTGGCGGAACTAATCAGACCACACTTTCACTGGATGTTGCCATTGATGTGCCTTTCTCTGAAGAGAC
>CAMLGP010000511.1 GCA_946479535.1 uncultured Bacteroidota bacterium | reverse complement strand
CATCTGGGGTGTTTTTACCCTGGATGCACTATATATTTACCTTGATTTTACCTAAGATTAGTTGTACTTAAACAATACTTATTCTATGGCCAGAATCAAAAGAAGCTCCCCGGTTAATGGTGCATCGGGTACGATTGCCGGTGATATCGTTTTCAAAACGTATTATGAAAAGAGGCGGGTTAACTTTTACCGGAACAGGATCTGCGCGAAATTGTAAAGATTGTTCCTCCATACAGGCCAGGTATGGCCTCCAGGGTATTCTGTATAAGAATATTTTATACCCATTTCATCAAATTTTGCCATCATGATCTTGCAGTTGGCATAAGCAATATCTTCTTTTCCTCCCATGGATATCCAAAGTGATTTAAGATTACCGTTAATGGTGGCAGCATTAGTTTTCATGAAGTCATACTGAGGGTTGGACAACGCTGGCTGATTAGAAAACCAGCCAGAGCTGAAAACTCCCAGCCAGGAAAATAATTGTGTATTTCTTATGCCTGCATACAATGTTTGCAGGCCACCCATTGATAATCCTGCCAACGCCCTGTTATTTGCATCAGTTTCTGCTCTGTAATTCTTTTCAACAAAAGGAATTACTACCTGTTTGAGTTCATTTTCAAATTGCCGGAGCGTCTGTTCTCCAAATCCCGCAAGTCCTCCTGATCCGAAATTTCCATCAGGCATTACTACCAGCATTGGCTTTGCCTTCTTTTCCGCAATAAGATTATCAAGTATCAGGTCTGTCTTTCCCTGGGTGGACCAGCCCCGCTGATCTTCGCCACCGCCGTGCAAAATATATAGTACAGGATATTTTTCACTTTGATTGACATCATAGCCTGGTGGCGTATAAATATAGAATTGCCGCCATGAATTTGCGACTGTTGAAAAATAACGCCTGATCCTTACATCTCCATGGGGTACATTTTTTTCAGCATAATATCCGCCATCTTTAAATGGAATTTCAATGCCACTGGCCATGCGGCTCATACCATAATAAGTTTCACTTGCCGGATCTGCAAGGGCTACTCCGTCAATTAAAAGGGAATAGTAATGAAAGCCCTCGCTGATAGAATCAGTTGTCAATTTCCAGTATCCTCCCGTATCTCTGGCCATATCATATTTTCTTCCCAGATCAATCTGCACTCGCTGGGCATCTGGCGCTTTTATTCTGAACAGCACTCTGCTGTCTGGCAATACCTGGGGGTATTTTGCGGATCTTACATTACTGGATGCAGGAGTGCCTAAAACTGTATACCTGTTAAAGGAAGCAACATCCACTGGTTTGAAGAGAAACTGCGAGAACATATAAAGACTGTTCTTCCATACGTTGAAATCATGAACTCCTGGCATTATATAATAAATATGGGGTATATTTTTTTCCGTCGCATAATCATGTGTGCGCTTGCTAAAGGTTATAAGGCCATCATTGTCCCCGCAGGAAATCCATAATAACTTCAATTTGGCTTTTGCCGCCTCAGGATCAGGGAACAATTGTTCCGGCGTTTTTGTATTTGGGGCCGATGAGAAACCGCCCACCCAGGCAAATTTGTCCAGATTACCCAATCCAAAATTCAGGGATTGACCACCTCCCATTGAGAGTCCGGCAATTGCGCGACTTTCACGGTCTTTCAAAACCGGGTATTTTTTTTCAATAAATGGGATCAGATCATTCAGCAGGTCTTTTTCAAAAGTTGTAAATGCTTCCACTTTTGCCGCATCAAAGATATTTCCCGTGGCCCGGTCGTCTTTCATGGCCCTTCCATTGGGTAATACCACAATCATCGGCTCAATTTTTTCGGCTGCATACAGGTTATCCAGGATGACCTGGGGTTTTCCCCCATTCAGCCACTCTTTTTCATCTCCCCCAATACCATGCAGCAGGTAGAGTACGGGATATTTCCTTTTGGTAGTAAAACCAGGTGGAGTATAAATAAGTGAACGCCGGTTTACCCCAACGGTTTTGGAAGGATACGTGATAGTGTCAATTTTTCCATGAGGAATTTGCCATTGAAGTGAATCATAGCCGGGAGGGGCTATTTTTTCCTTTTCCTGTGCGCTACAAACAATGCAAAGTAACATGGCAAATAAGCAGAATGCAACTAATTGTTTCATAACTGAATAAACATTGATTACAGAGACTACAATATATGGGATCAATGATACCTAATAATGTACACCTTAAACTTCCAAAAAACCCCACTGAAATTTATTGCACAAAATATTGTTTGTTTCACCTGATATTTACCGGCAGGAAGCTATTTGCAGTTTTTCCCGATAAGGCTGCTGCAATTTCAACTTAATAAATTTTCAATACATGAAACAGGCCATTTTCCTTTTACTGACGATTACAGCTTTAAATTCCTTTTCTCAATCTTCTGGCAAACGAGTAATTGCAAATAACCCTTCAAATTACCGGGAATTATCAGCTGTGCATGCCGGCGCAGGAAAAATGAAATTCACCGGTCTTATTGGAAGCCAGAACTTATCAACTAACCTTCTTTACCTCCATGCTGGAGAGATCCCGGATAAAGCTGGTATTGGACAACATTTCCATCATACAATAGAAGAGATGTACGTGATACTGGACGGAGAAGCTGAATTTACCGTAAACGGCCATACTTCCCGCATTAAGGGGCCGGCCTTGGTTCCCTGCAAAATGGGAGATTCCCATGGTATATATAATTCAAGTGGTAAAACACTTCGTTGGCTGAACTTTGGCATAAGTACCATAAAAGGCCGTGGAGATAATTTTGATCTTGGTGATACCCGCGTGGGTGCAAAGCTGGAACCTATTCCACAATTTGTTTCCGCACAACTAAAAACAGAATCATTACGGCCGAATAATCCGCTATATACTGGTGCCGGTATTCTTTACCGGAGAATATTTGGGCCCGAGATTTTCTCTACTGCCTGGGACCATGTTGATCATGTTATAATTCCGGGAGGAGTTACCACCGGATCACGGCAACTGGAAGGGATCGAAGAAGTGTATTATGTTGTTAAAGGATCAGGAAGTATCTTTTTCAATTCAGATTCTGCAAGTATAAAAGCCGATGACGCTTTCTATGGATTAATAGGCGAGAATATAAAGATTTCCAATACCGGCACAGGTAATCTTGAACTACTGGTAATTGGCATCGCAAATTCCAGGCAAAAAGATCCCAATCGGTTAAAACCTGCTCCCAGGCCAAAAGCAATGGTTCTGCAGATGGATTTTGTAGTGGCAAAAGAAAACGCGGAAGCTTTTGAAAAAATGTATACTTCTATTTATGTACCAGCAATGATGGTACAGCAGGGATATATTGAATCGAAACTGCTCAGGATTTTTCCAGAAAACCTTGAAAAGGAAATTGAAGGCGAAGAAACCAGTTTTAATTACCAGATACAGATCTCTTTTGATAC
>CAMLGP010000510.1 GCA_946479535.1 uncultured Bacteroidota bacterium | reverse complement strand
AGCCTGTTCAAATCGTTCAAAAATGAAACGCTGTTTATCTTTCGGGATTCCAATACCTGTGTCACGCACTACAAATTCCAGGGTAATGGAATCACCGGATTTTTTATACGGAGTAACGCGAACATATACGCCACCTTCTTCTGTAAATTTGATAGAATTATTGACAAGGTTTACCAGTATCTGTGTAAGCCTTACGGGATCACCACAAACTGTTTCAGGTATTTCTTCATCGATCTTGATGATCAGTTGCAGATTTTTCTCTTCAGCCTTGGGACTAAGCATCTGTTGCACGGTAGCCATTACATCAGCTACACGGAATGGAGCCTCATCAATACGCATCATACCTGCCTCGATCTTGGAAAGGTCAAGGATATCATTTACGATAGAGAGAAGGCTATTTCCTGAAGATTGAATGATCTGGATATGGTTACGTTGCTGGGGGTCCAGTTTTGTATTTTGTAAAATGTTAGTGAACCCAAGAATTGCATTGAGCGGTGTTCTGATCTCATGGCTCATATTCGCCAAAAAGTTTTCTTTTACAGAAGCTGCAGCTTTTGCTTTCTTTTCAGAATGGCCGCTCTGTTTCTTTTTCATGAACAGGTACACACAGATCAGCAGAATCCCTATTATGGCACCGATTGCAAAAGCTACACTACTATTGCTGGTCTTATTTCCGTCTGTTACAAGTGAGTCTACGATTTGAGCAGAAGAAAGAACAGAAGAGTGAAGCAATGGAGTGGCAACCGGTTCAATTCGTGTATTGATGTCCTGATAATGAAATGAATTGAAGATACGCGTTGCTTCAGCCTTTTTGTTCTTGCCGTATTGTTCAATAAAGTCTGCCTGTAAACCGGCTTTTTCTTCATATAATTTAGCAAGTTGATCGTAAGCAGGATTTTCGAAATCATGCTCATCCTGGAAAGAATGTATGCTTTCAAGCTCGGCAGCTACTTTTTCTTTTTGTTTAATAATGGCGTACTGCATTTCACTATTCCATGTTTTACCATCATTAGTCATGGCACGCATGGCTGTTTCAATTGCAGCCTGGTCTTTTTCAACCTGAAGCAGGCGGTTTTGCATTTCCCAGTCAATGATAAGACTGGTGTTCTTCGTCACCAGTTGATTAACATTCCTGTTTTCCATTACCTTCAGGAAAATCACTACGCCCAGCCCAAGTATAAACAGGGGCAGTCCGAGCTGCGTAAAAGAAATTTTGACTTTCGCTTTCATAGTTATCAATTAGAAATGCTTAAATAATTTAAAATATTGACGATTGATTTTTTTGCGTTTCTAACTTAAAAATTTAATCGTCACTCGTTCCAATGAATAGAATTCAAACCTTCTTAATACAAAAACAAACTTTGCTGTGTGGAAGATTGGGAAGCGAAAAAGGCAATAGCTGCCGTTCCCAGGGAGGTAATGAGGTTCTTTTTCATTGGTACCGATTTCTCCGCTTGCGCGGTTTTTAGTTTTCAGGGTTTGGGTTTCTGGATCTTTGGAAAAACCCGAAGGCCTAACCGTAAATCCTACATTAAACTTAATATCCATTTCTGGATTTTGCAAGTGGCTCGTAGGTAGTTTCACCTACCTGAAAACGATCAAAATAGGCCGTTTTTATTGTCTTTCAGGCCATTAACCCATAGTATTTTCTGCAAAAAGAGGCAAGTAAAAATCTCAGAAAACATAGTAAAAAAACTGTGTAATGGGATTGTCAGGAAAGATAACAGGAAAATGAAAGCATCAGGAAAAACCCTGAGTAATCTGTTTTTTGAGGCGTTTATGGTACCCCGTATTCGGGATGAAAAGCTAATACCTATGGGATTCCTTCCCGGATTTAGCCTTTGGCTACCCGGAATCCGGATAGCCATCCCGAAGGAACCCCGGTATCAAAGGACAGGCATCAGGCAGGCAACGGCCTGCATAGGAGTAGCTGATCCGTTTGTCTTGCGTTGTGAGCTGTTGCTTGTTTGTTGCTTGTTTCTTGCTTCATTTATGCTTAAAAACCCCCATTTTAAGCAAGAAACAAGCAACAAACAAGCAACGAACAAGCAAGAGAGGGGGTGTTTTTAGTGAGAGATCAGCAAGGAAGAAGAAAGGAGCTCAGGTACACCCTGGTTATACTATTCCTTTCTTTGGCTTTTCGATTCCTTTTCTTTGGGTCTTCTTTGCCTTTTCGGAATCCGAAAAGGAAGATAAAAGGAGCTTTGGAATCATTTAAAACCCAATGAGTTGGAATTAACGAGCAGAAAATTCCGAAAAGAAACCCTGTAACTAATTGACTCCGTTCCCCTATTACTGATTTTTCTGCTGTCCGGGAGCAAACTGTTTGGCTGACTGGCTTCTATAGGCTTTTTTAGCCTGCCAGGTGGCATTTTGCCCAATTGAGAATGGGATAGATAGGTACAGGAAGAGGCCATTATTAGAAAAAAAATGCACCAGAAAAGATTATAGGCTTCATAGAGGTGGTGCTTCTTTTAAAAACGCAATAATAATTTCACAAATTGTATATAGTGCATTGATTATGAGACTATTTCAGCCACTTTCTCAGTGGTTATGTTCGCATTTCGCATGGAAATGCTCCTAACCACATGACCTGCAAAATCTTCGAAAGCTTTTTTAGTGATCTCATCATTACTGAGCATGATCGGCACCCCTTTATCTCCTCCTTCCCGGATACTTTGTACCAGGGGGATCTGTCCCAGGAACGGCAGGTCATACTCCTCAGCGAGGCGTTTTCCGCCCTCTTTTCCAAAAATGTAATATTTGTGATCCGGCAATTCGGCAGGAGTAAAATAGCTCATATTCTCTATCAGGCCTATCACAGGCACATTCAGCTGGGCCTGGCTAAACATGGCAATGCCTTTCTTGGCATCTGCCAGCGCCACATCCTGGGGAGTGGTCACGATCACTGAACCTGTTACCGGAACCGTCTGCATCAGGGTCAAATGAATATCACCGGTGCCGGGCGGCATGTCCACCACCAGGTAATCCAGTTCATCCCAGTATACATCAGTTACAAACTGGCGGATGGCACTGCTGGCCATCGGACCTCTCCATACCACCGCATTTTTTTCATCCACCAGTAATCCTATACTGATTAGCTTGATACCAAATTTTTCTAACGGAACAATCATTCCTTTTCCATTGATCTCCACCATCATCGGCCTTTCTCCTCTTACTCCAAACATAATGGGAACACTGGGTCCATAAATATCCGCATCCATCAATCCTACCTTTGCTCCTCCTTTTGCAAGACCAAGCGCAAGATTGGCAGCTACCGTTGATTTGCCTACGCCTCCCTTTCCACTTACCACCGCAATAATGTTTTTTACCTGGGGTAGAACTGTTCCGGGATCATTCCTCTTGGTAGTAGTATTGGATGTGAACTTAACATTCACCGTGGCATCTTT
>CAMLGP010000509.1 GCA_946479535.1 uncultured Bacteroidota bacterium | reverse complement strand
TCCAATGATATTGAGGGAATCAGGTACCGTAGAAATTCATACGCTATCCAATCCACCCAATTCATTACTCTGAAAAAGATCATGGAGATAGATATACAGGCGCAATACACTTCCGGATCTTTGGATGCCAACTCGCGTACTGCCTATTATTTCTGGACTGACTTTGGCTTTACACGAAAATTTTTCCAGGATCGGGGTCGGCTTCGGTTTTCAGTTAGCGACCTCTTTAACACAGCACGTGAGAAAAACTATACAGACTTTAACCAAACCCAGGTTAATTTTTACCAGAAGCGTCCAACAAGAACATTTGGCTTATCATTCAGCTATACTTTCCGTGCAGGAAAATCCTTTACCAAAAAGAGAATGGAGAATACTGATAGCGATGAGAAGTCCAGATTGTAAGGAAGTTTTAAATATACTGTGCAGTAGCCATTGAACACCGGTCAGTTTGTAAGGATATCCATTTCTGCATATCCTGCTGCATTATTATTTGCTGTGTTTTTTAAAGCCCGTAATTTAATATACCGCGCCTTCAATGGTTGAAAATTCTTTATCTGCCAAAGCGGGTTGTTTTTGACATTTGAAAACTCTCCTTCGCTTACCAGTTGCCATTGTTCCTTATCCTGTGAAACATAAAACTCATAGGCGGAGATTACGGCTGGATCCCAGGTGTTCTGGTCTGGCAAATACCTGAAACCAGTAAGTTGTACTTCTCTTCCAAGATCGATCACAAGATCAGCAGGCAATTCTTTGTCCTTCCCCAGGCGCCATGCTGTGGATGGATCACCATCTAAAATGGCATTTGCTTTTTCATCTTCAATATTCACAATGCGCCAGGCCTTCCTGTCTATGTCAAATTTCTCATGAGCAACAGGACTGCTCTTGCCGGAAGCCGGTTCATAAGCCATTGTGCTTATTTGCACTTTCCCTTCAGTGGCAAAAGGGCCTGTATATTTTTTTGATCGCAATGTGGGTGGGCTACCATCAAGTGTATAATATACTTCTGATTCTTTATCAGATGGCCTGATGCTTATTTCACCATTCCTGTTCCGGATAATAGTTGGCGGGGCCAGTATTTGAGGCGCATTATAGATCCCGATATTGGAAATCAGAGGGCAACTTTTTGCATCTGTAATATTGACCCGGAATTTTGTTGCAGTGATACTAGGAAAACTAAGGATACGTTTATAGCCAATAGTAGTTGCTTTTGCCAATTCTTTCCAGTTTCCATCTACCATGGCCTCTATGGAAAAGCCTTTTACCCGCTGGCCTAAACGAATATATTCCTGTATTAAAAAACGATTAAATCTTGTTGGCTTACCAAGATCGATTGTCAATGAAGCCATTCTTACGTTATCATCCGTAGCCCAATACGTATTCTTATCTCCATCGAGAGCATTGGACGCGCCAAACTGTTTTGCATTGCCCCTGGTATTTGAAGCAGTTGCCTTGCTGTTTGCAGCCAGGTTTACGGCAAATGCTTTTTTCACGGCATCAGCGAATGCGAGCGCAGCTTTTTCATCATTTTCGTGGATTAACCCCTTTGTATCAATCGGGAAATTTAGCAGCAAAGTTCCGTTACGGCCAATAGAATTATAATAAGTCTCCATTAGTTTGGGAACCGTCTTTACTCTTTCGTTTTCACCGGGGTGATAAAACCATTCCGGCCGGATGGATGTATTCACTTCACCGGGCACCCATGCGTTGCCATCTTCCACCCCATAGTGCAACATATTAAAAGGCACTTCACCCGTTGAATTCAACAGGCTCCAGTTGGTTTCACCAACAGCACCACCTTCAGTTCCCACCCAGCGCAGGTCACCCCGGTCTCCTCCATCATTCCATATCACAATATTGGGTTGCAATTTTCTGATCAGTTTATAGGTATTACCCCAGTCATAATAAGTGGTGCGATCAATCCTGCGATTTTCATTGGCCCCTCCATAATATCCCGTACCACCATTGGCACCATCAAACCATATCTCGAAAATAGGACCGTAATTAGTGAGTAGTTCTGTGAGCTGATTCCTGAAATAAGTGATGTATTCAGGTTTTCCATAATCGGGATGGTTTCTGTCCCACGGTGATAAATAGATGCCTAATTTCAAACCATACTCCTTACATGCGTTGGCCATTTCCCGAACCACATCACCTTTCCCATTTTTCCAGGGAGCATTTTTTACTGAATACTCTGTATATTTTGAAGGCCACAAACAAAAGCCACAATGGTGCTTTGCCGTAATAATAATTCCTTTCATACCGGCCTTCTTGCAGATCCGGGCCCACTGCCTGCAATCCAGGTTATCAGGGTTAAATAGCTTTACATCTTCATTGCCATAACCCCACGACTGGTCAGTATATGTATTTAACGAGTAATGTACAAAAGCATAATATTCCATTTCCTGCCATCTCATCTGATTTTCATTCGGGACTGGCCCATAAGGTGCAGGAACTTTTACCTGGGCATACGATAAACTGATTAAACTGGCCCATAACAGTAATCCTTTAAAACAGAATTTTTTCATAATAGCATCAATGTTTGATCAGGTCTATCAGAATTACATCGTTTTCCCTGATGTCAAATTCTTTTTCAAAAATAACATTTGCTTTGATTTCAATTTGTTGTCTGGCTACTGGCACGCCATTATTCTGGCTTTTTAATTTTTCCACCTGCTGCCTGTTCAATTGATCTGGCCTGCCCATGTCAAGATACCCAGTATACGCGTCATTTACCCGGTAGCCCACTTTGTACACTTCCATTGTGTATTTGCCTGCAGGCAAATGTGATAAATTTATTTTCACTTTCCCTTTTTGTTTCGCTGGCAGGTCCTGGATATAATATTTTTGATTATGCACAGAGTCACCAGGATGCGTATTGGTAAAATCCCACAATAGCAATTGCACCCCATCTTTATTGTTTTTACATGCCCATGAACGGGTATCTGAATTGGCAAGCTCTGTTTGTCCCAGTTTGTTTAGATATTGATACGCATAAAAAGCCGGTTTGTTAATACCCTGGATGCTAAGTAATCCAAAGCCCCCGTGAAATGGAGTGTACCGTGGACCAGGTTCCTCAAAAATATCGGAGAACACCCAATACGACATAGAGTTGGCTGCACTCCCCACCTGCTTTAATTTTTCCAGTATATACGCCGCTTCGTGGTAACTATCGTGAATAGGATCAGACGGAGTATATGATGCACTCCATTCTGTATAATGCAATTCCAAATTTGGTTTGGCTGAGCTTGTAATTTCTTTTCTCGATTGCAGCACATCTCCGCTTACACTCATTGGATTTTTGTCCAGAACAGTACCTCCCTGTCCGAATTCATCTAAAAAACCCTGCTTCACACCATAGGTATGGGTGCTGATAAAATCTATTGGAACATTATTCTCCTGGCAAAACTCAA
>CAMLGP010000508.1 GCA_946479535.1 uncultured Bacteroidota bacterium | reverse complement strand
GATTTTTGAAGACATCAGAACCAGTGCTAACACAGAAACACAGTCAAAAATCCTTATGGACGTAAACCTAAAACTCATTTAAAACCCATCTTGTATGACAAACACGAATTATCCATCCGCTACTCCACAAAGTACGCCTCCGGCACCAAGGAATCGCGGAAACAAAAATTTACTGATAGCGATTCTTGCAGTTGGCTTGCTTGGTACATGGGCCTATCTACTGTGGGATAAAAACAATTCAGGTGAAAAAATGCAAATAGCCCAAACTCAGGGTGAAAGCTATATGTCTCAGAGAGATTCTCTGAAACTCCTTTATGATGATGCTGAACTGCGTCTGGATTCAATCACTGGCGCAAATAACAATTTGCAGGGTGATAAGTCTGAATTGCAGAAACAAATTGAGACCAATAAATCTGAGATTAAAAGAATTCTGAATGACAAGAATGCTACAGCAGCAGATCTTAAGAGAGCTCGCACAATGATCTCTGACCTTAATGGCCAGATCGCTTCTCTCGAAGCTGAAGTTTCCCGTTTGACTGGTGAAAACCAGGTACTGACAGCTAACAATACACAGCTTTCTTCTGAAAAGCAGGTATTGGAGCAGAATCTTCAGACTTCCTCTTTGGAAAAGGAAGAATTAACCCAGACCGTTGACGTAGGTTCTACTTTCAGCGCTTCTTATATTCAGATCTCAGCTGTGTATGAAAAGAAGAATGGTAAAGAGAAAACTACTACTACAGCAAAAAGAGTTGATAAACTGGTTATCTCTTTTGATGTAGAGAACCGTATTGCAAGATCTGGTCCTGCAGACATGTACATTGTAGTTACAGCCCCTAATGGCCAGGTGATCACTGATGCTGCTAACGGAACTTCTACTCTTACTACCCGTACAGAAGGCGACAAACAATTCACAGCTAAAGTGCCAATCGATTACGAACAGGGAACACGCAAAGCTGTTCAATTCCCTATCCGTGAGAAGGACTTCCAGACTGGTAACTACAAAATTGAAGTTTACCACAATGGTTTCAAGATCGGCGAAGGTGTTAGAAGCCTGAAGAAAGGTGGCCTGTTTAGCTAATAAAATACTTCCCCGGCTGAAGGCAGGGGTTAAAATAGGTGGTTTATTCGGTTAAAAGCAGTTGCAAACTCCGCAACAGAGCCGTCTCACTTTACTAGTGAGGCGGTTTTTTTGTCAGAAGCCCAGATCCCCGTTTAGCCCTATCCTGCGGTTAATGCCGGGTTAATAGGAAATCTACGATTATGTAATCGTTAATTTGCCAGCGTTCGGAATATTTTTATCTTTCAGGACTTACAACTGGACATGGTATGAGAGACACAAAGCCCCTTTTAATTGCCCTTCTTTCCATAGGCCTGGTAGGAACATGGGTCTACCATTTATTCGATAAAACGCAATATAGCCAGCGTATAAAGCAGGTATATGTGCGGGACTCAATTGGCATAGCCAATGCCATCCGGGACTCACTGAAGGGCCGGTATGACATGACAATTGACTCAATTGACAGCCGCCTGGCCCTGACTGAGACTGGCAATGATTCCCTGCAAAATCAGCTGGATGTAAATATTGTTCAGGTCAATACTCTCAAAAACCAGATCAATTCCTTGCTGAAAAGCCGGAATCTGAGTAAAGAGGATATTGCCAGGGCAAGGCAGATGATCAATGAACTTCAGACGAAGGTGGATGAGCTAAGCGGAGCCAATAATTCAATTACGGAGGAAAAGAACCGGATGGCTTCACAAATGCAATCACTAACCTCTCAGATCGAAGGACTGCAGGCAAATGTCAAAACCCTTAATGATCAGAACCAGACACTCACTGAACAGATCAGGCTCGCTTCAGTCTTTGTGGCATCCGATATGAACCTGAATGCCATCGATGAAAAATCTAGCAAAGAAGAAGAAACGGGTAGTGCAAAAAAGGCTGACAAATTTGTAGCCTCTTTTGTTGTTCAAAACCTGGTGAATGAATTCAAAAATGCAGAAGTTGTTATTGTTGTACTCCAGCCTGATGACACTGTTTTGGAGATCAGCGACTGGAACACAGGCAATTTCGAAACCCGCCTACAGGGAATGAAAGCTTATACGCGCCTCGTTAAATTTGATTACTCCAAGGGTGAACAGAAACAGATCATATTTTCTTTGAGTCCGGGTACTTTCCAAAAAGGCACCTATAAACTCCAGGTCTGGCATAAAGGGATTATGATTGGGCAGACGAATAAGACCCTTAGTTGATTTTGTCTCGCCACCGCCGGGATGGAATTGGGAAATTTCGAAATTATACCTCACTGAATGAAGAAAGCCCGTCAGTTATTAACTGACGGGCCTTTTTTATTTATGGACAGGTTCTAAAATTTCCCAATTTCCCAATTTCAACATTCTCACAAATTATATCCATAACTCACATAATACAGTCCTCCAACATAAGGGCTACCGAAACCAGTACGATAATAATTGTTGCCGAGGTTTGTACCACCAATCCGGAACAAGCCTTTGGAGCCTGCAGGGCGATAGCTTATCTGGCCATCAACCCACGTAAAGTAAGGCAATGTACCACTCACGAAAGTACCTTCGTAATAATTGTTGTCCTGCCATTTAACCACTACATTAAATCCAAATCCCTTATAGGCATTCTCATTCTTCAACCCCAGGTTCCAGCGATATTTAGGAGCATTAAAGAAGGAAACAAAGCCTGCAGGCAGATCATTCAATTTATCAGAGAATATGTTGCCATAAACATTGTAACCTTTACCCAACTGATATTCCATACCAATACCCCAGCCTAATGCCTTTACATCCTCAGTGGCAGTTTGCTTGTAAGAGATATTGGTTGTAGTCAACGCAGAGAAAAGACCAGCAGGATTGCCCGCAATAGCAGAACGCCCTACTCCGATAGTTGCAAGGAATTGTTTATAAACGCTGTAATAAGTATAGGCATCAATCAATAATCGCTTCCCAAGAATTCCTTTATAACCGATCTCATAAGAGTTTACGATCTCAGGTTTTACTTCATTGAATTTGGCGGGCACAAGCAAATTAATATTGGCAGGATTGCCGCTGGCGCGATAAGCCAGAATACTTTCAGCGGTATAACCCTGTGTTGCCGTTTCATCCAGTCCATAGAAGCTCTGGAACTCGGGCAAACATCCGATCAGGTAACCAGCACCGGTAATAAGGCTGATATACTGATCCTGCATGGTTGGGAAACGATAGGCGGTCTGGTATGAAAGACGGATATTATTGTCTTTTGCTACACGGAACACACCCGTAAACCGTGGAGTGAACCTTCCTTCGAAATTGGTTTGCTTGTCATAACGGCCAGAAGCAGAAAGCGTCAGGAAATTATCGAATAATTTCTTTGTCAATTGAACGTACCCACCGTATTCATTGATCTTGATA
>CAMLGP010000507.1 GCA_946479535.1 uncultured Bacteroidota bacterium | reverse complement strand
TACAGTACAGGGTTTTTACCTCAAGCAATGACGCTGAGCTTAGTATTAAATTGTCCGCTGGTGGTGGCTATGCTGGCTTCAAGGCGTCAGGCGGATTTTCAACCCAACAGGTGGAGAAGAAATATTACCTGACTATTGATGCTATAAAGCCATTATATACATTGACATCCTCAATACCAGCCAATGGATACTTTGCTGACAAAAGCATTGAAGCAAATAATAAAAATCTTATCGTTCTTAAAAGTGTAACTTACGGTACAAGGGTGCTGGCTAACCTGGAGATCACTCTGCAAACACAAAAAGATGATGTAGATTTCAAAGCAAGCTTTGGTGTAGACAGCGGAAAAGGAGTTTCCGCCAATGCCTTTGCCACCTTTAATTATTTAAAAAATTCGTCTTCTGCCTCTTCCACTGCAAATGTGTACATTGTTGGAGGTCCATTAAATACTACCCTGTTTGATAAAGACAAGTTGCAGGAACAAATTACAGATCTGATTGCAAGGTGTAATTATCAGACTGCTCAACCTCTTGCTTATTCTTTTACAGATATCAATGGCAATGTGCTGGGTATTGAAACAGCTACAGACAAGTTTACAGTGCCCAGATGTGTACCCAAAGGTTCTGTATATAAACTGTCAAGTGCAACCATGCAGTTATATACCGGTAAGGACAATAAGGAACAGGGTTCAAATGCTTCATTTTATTTAAGCAACTCGGATGGTGTAATTGTTTTTGAAAACACAGGTAACAATATAGAATTCAAAAGTCAGAATGATATTAGCCTAAGCAAAAAGGCGGGATTGAGTGATGACTATATTTTGCAGTCTGCGTTCGCAAAAAATGGTGGATATATAGATATCTTTTTTGACCCCAAGCCAATCTTCCTTGATTACGATGCATGGAATATAAATAGTGCAACCGTCACCCTGAATTTTGTTGACCAGAACGGAGCTGTTGATGTAAGGACGCTGAACTTTAATAACGCAGCCGCCCTAATGCAAAAGAATCAACAGCGCCTGAGACTTCCTTTCAATAACGCGTTTGTAGCCGGTGGCGCATTTATGCCAGGATTGTAACTGGAGGCGATCAAACATCTGCATGTGTTGTATTTGCCTTCAGCGATAAAATGTTCAGGGGGGCTGTAGAAAATTTCTCCCTGAACTTTAATTTCAAAAATTAATAAAATGAAATGTGCATTGTATTGCTTTTGGTTCCTGATTTCTGCAGGTGCCTGTTTTGGGCAGCCCAAACAGAAGCCAGTTGCAAAAAAGGCTGTTACTGAATTGGAAAGGATGCTAACCGGCACCCGGTTACCTTTCAGGATAGTGAATGACAGCCTTGCCGTAGTGCCTTATGAAGGAGCAAACCTGGCTTCCTTTGATGTACTGATACAGAAAGTAAGTGATCTGTACATTGTATATACCAACCTTAGTGAAATATTACCTGGAAAAATTGATCCGGCAAAATACAAATATCTGCTTCAGCAGAATGATCATTTTGATATTATAAAAATTGGGATGAACGAGGCTGATAATACGCTTTACCTCCGTGCTGATTTGTATAAAGCAGGCACAAATACTGTGCTATTGAAAAGAGTCCTGGCCCAGGTGGCCAATGTCACCAATATTATTGGTGGTGATTTGAAATAAATGAACTGAAAGGGTTCCTCATGTATTAATTATAAGAAAAAATGAAGAAATATTATTTCCTTCTTGCAACACTGCTTATCAGTGGATTTGTTTTTGCCCAGCCTGCAGCAAAGCAAAAACAGAAAACTGCTGCGCAGTCCGAAATGGATAAGGCAATGCAGGATGCCATGAAGGGAATGAGTGAAGAAGAAAAAGCGGAGATGCAAAAAATGATGAAGGAAGTGATGCCGGAAATGGCGGCAATGAACGAAACAAAGGCCCTTTATCCTGATTTTACCAGCAACAGAGAATTGATCCCAAAGAAAGATCTGGCCAGGATCAATGGCATTGCAAGGAAGGCACTCACACAGGCAGATGTGGCAGGTTATGCAGGACAATTGTATGGCAAGCTGCTTGCAAAAGGAGATGCGGTTGAAATGGCGCTGGTCAAAAAGATTATTGCCCAAACTCCAAAAGCAAATGATATAGCTGGCGCTGCAATTATTTGCATGATGCAGGGACATCCGCAGGCCGCAATGGCGTTAAGTATGAAATCCGTGCAGATGGAGCCCCACAATCCCAACTGGCAAAATAATATGGCTTCTTTGCTTACACAGTATGGGTATCCGGAACAGGCTATCCCCCTTTTGGATAAACTTAATAGTGAGCTTCCTCAAAACAGTACAGTATTAAACAATCTTGGCCAGGCATGGTTTAACCTGGGCCAGTTAGACAGTGCATCAAAATTCACTGGCCTGGCTATCCGGGTTAACCCGTTTCATCCGGAAGCAAAAGTATGTGGCGGATTGATTGAAGAACTGCAGGGGGATCCTGTTAAGGCAACGAAAGAGTATACCGAAGCAATGGAAAATGCACCCAATCCTTTCATAGAGAAAATATTGAAGAATGCCTCAGCTGGTAAAGGGATGGAAAATATTGATTTTGAAAAATTCAAAAATAGTATAGTCATACATGAATATTTTCCTAAAGACTGGATAAATATTCCCGTGTTGTCTGATAATGTGTTGGGGTACGAGAATGATATGAAGATTAAAAACGGGTATGCTAAAATGTTTGTTGTGCTGGAAGACAGGATAGATACCCTTAAAGAGGCAAGTGAGACCGAAATTAATGCTCTGGCGGAAAAGGGAGAGGAGGAATTTGTAAAAGCAATGATGCAGGAGTCCATTAAAGGACTAAACGTTATGAGTAGGACAACCGTAACCGTCATAACTGTATTAACGCAATTTGTTGGCCAATGGGCGCAGAATGATCTAAAAGAGCATATACAATTGTTGGATATGATTGCTGCCAAAAGAAAAGAAATGACCAAAGCCGGAAAGGAGGATAAATGCCCTGATTGGGACAGGAGAAACACTGCCTTCCTCCAATATATAAATCCATTGATAAGAGAATACCATGCGAGAAAAATAGAAAGGTTCCGGACCTGGCTGAATGCCTATTGTACATGGGTCTGGTATTTAACCGGAAACCCAAAAAATACGGTAATGTCTATGTGTATAGGATGGACAGCCGCCCTCGCAGGCCTGTATGAGAATGCCGTTCATGACCAGGAAGCCATTGCAAGGTCTTGTGTTAAGCAGGATAGTGACGCGGAGACATTTGTTGCCGCACCGGTTATACCTGATTTCAGTTGTCCTGTTACGGTAAAATTACCTCTTGGTAAGGACTGGATGAACATCAGCAATGCTACTACCAGTTTTGATGCCTCCTCCCTGGGGATAAAACAAACTGCTAACCCGGTGCCCAATACCTCCATTGTTTA
>CAMLGP010000506.1 GCA_946479535.1 uncultured Bacteroidota bacterium | reverse complement strand
AACTGTCTGGTGGGTTTAAACGATCCTGGCTCAGGAATACGCTGGTTGTTTTTCAGTTCGCAGTCTCGATCATGCTTATTTTTGGGACAATCGTTATCTACAATCAGCTGGACTATATCCAGCATAAGAATATAGGATATAACCGCAGCCAGATATTAACAATCAAACATACTGATGTATTGCGGGGCCAGGCTCCAACTTTTAAAAAGGAATTGTTACAGATTAGTGGCGTTCAGGATGCTACCATGTCAGGCTTTCTGCCGGTGAACTATTACAGGAATAATGATGCTTTTTTTACGTCGGCTGCGCTTAATCAGGAGTCAGCCATCTCCATGCAGCAATGGTTTGTAGACGAAAATTATATACCGGCTCTTGGGATCCAGGTAATGCAGGGAAGAAATTTCTCCGATCAGTTTCCTACCGATTCATCGGCAATGATCATTAATGAGGCAGCTGCCAAATTTCTTGATTGGAAAGACCTGGAGAATAGGAAATTATATAGCGTAAAAGATATAAAGACAAAAGAGATCATTGAATATCACATCATCGGAATGGTTAAAAACTTTAATTTCAAGTCACTTCGTGATGTGGTAACCCCACTTTCCCTGGTATTGGGTAATAATCCGGCTAATATTTCTGTCCGAATTGATCCAGGTAATGCAGCCAATGTGATTTCCCAGTTAAAAAATAAGTGGCGATCCATGGCGCCCGGCCAACCCTTTGATTATTCATTCATGGATGATGATTTCAATAAACAGTATACTACAGAACAAAGAACAGGGGCGATATTTATTACATTCGCGGTGCTGGCTGTGCTTATCGCCAGTCTTGGACTGTTTGGGTTAATTACTTATGCATGTACGCAACGTGCAAAGGAAATAGGAATTAGAAAAGTGCTCGGTGCCTCTGTTACCAATATTGCAGGAATGCTGTCAAAGGATTTTTTAAAGCTGGTGTTCATCTCTTCGGCTATAGCATTTCCGCTTGCATGGTGGGGAATGACCACCTGGCTAAAGGACTTTGCTTACCGGGTATCAATTAGCGCCTGGGTTTTTATAGTTGCAGGATCATTAGCCATATTGATTGCTGTATTAACCATAAGTTTCCAGGCTGTTAAATCTGCAATCACAAATCCGGCAAAAAGTCTGAGAACAGAATAAAAGCAAGTGTAATACCTGCTATAGGCAGGCGGGCATTAAAGCAATCCTTACTCTTTTTCCATATTTGCAGGCAGCTACAGGCCATGGTCCCACATTGACTACTTACACTTACTTTTGCACTTATGCCCGCTTCCAACACCTCTTTCGATACTATCTTATCCAGATTAAAGATCAAAGCCCTTAATGAAATGCAGCTGGCTTCCATAGCTGCAGTAGACACGCATGATAATCTTCTGCTGCTATCAGCTACCGGGTCAGGCAAAACATTAGCATATTTATTACCCCTGAATAAATTAATGAACCCTGCCATTAAAAAAACGCAGGCGATTATTATTGTACCCTCCCGTGAACTCGCTTTGCAGATCGAATCAGTATTTAAAAGCATGGGAACTAATTTGAAAGTAACCTGTTGCTATGGCGGCCATCTAAGAGAAACAGAAGAAAACAATTTAAAGCAGCCGCCTTATTTATTGATCGGAACTCCGGGACGCCTGGCTGATCACATCAGGAGAGGAAATATCACCACCGATACCATTGAAACCCTGGTGCTGGATGAATTCGATAAATCATTAGAACTTGGTTTTGAAGAGGAGATGTCGTTCATTATTGGATCGCTTCCCTCTGTGAAAAAAAGAATGTTGATATCCGCAACGGAAGCCATCCGGATTCCTGGTTTCGTTGGCATACAGGATCCTGTTAAACTTGATTTTCTTAATACAAATGATGAGGAAACAGGACTTACAATCAAAACAGTATCGAGTAAGGATAAGGATAAACTGGAAACCCTGTTCAGACTGATTTGCCTGCTTGGCAACAGATCTACTATCGTTTTTTGCAATCACCGGGAATCCGTAGAACGTACCAGCAATTATCTAAAAGAAAAAGATATCATCAACGTATTTTATCATGGCGCATTGGAACAGCCAGAACGGGATGTTGCATTGTGTAAATTCAGGAATGGTACGGCTAATGTACTTGTTACTACCGATCTGGCTGCAAGAGGTCTTGATATTGATAATATCCGCTACATCATTCATTATCATTTACCGGACAGTCAGAATACCTTTACACACCGCAATGGAAGAACAGCCCGGATGGATGCCAGTGGTACCGCGATCCTTATTTTATCACCAGAAGAACGGCTACCTGATTATCTGGATCCGGAAACCGAAAAGATAGTATTACCGGATAAAGCAACACTTCCAGAAAAACCACACTGGTCTACTTTGTTTATAGCTGCAGGAAAAAAAGACAAGGTTAACAAAATCGATATCGTAGGATTTCTTTCCAACAAAGGTCAATTAAAGAAAGAGGATATCGGCCTGATCGAAGTAAAAGACTTTATTTCCTTTGTGGCCGTGAGAAAATCAAAGATCAGCCATGCCCTGCAATTGATAAAGGACCAAAAAATAAAGAATAAAAAGGTGAAGATCGCAGTAGCGAAATAATAAGGATATTCAACAACCAACCCAGCTATAATTTGCGTGATTTAAAAGGATCTGCAGATATGCCACACAACAGGTAACACGGCAAAACCAGATACAAAAACTACGAAGTAACAACTCCTTCCCTTTTGCTCCCACTGTACAATTCATACTCCAGCAGGCGGCAATCAATAGTACTGGTATAAAACTCAATTCTTCGTTTAGCTTTTAATCCTATTTTTTTTGCAAGATCAAGATTACCTGTAAATACATAACCAAAATAGCCGCCGCATTTTTGTTTCATAAAATCGCCAATGCGGCCGTAGGTTCCTTCCAGTTTACTGACATCGCCTAATCTTTCGCCATATTCCGGGTTCACATAAAATATGCCGGGAACACCAGGAGGAATTTCAGTAGCAGCAAAATCACAAACCGAAAATTCAATGAGGTTGGCCACTCCGGCTGCTATTGCATTCTTCCTGGCATTTTCAATTGCTTTTGCACTATAGTCTGTCGCAATGATCCGAAGTCCAGGCACATCAACAATCTGGCTCTCCAACAAGGCATCTTCGGCTAAATAAACAGCTTCATCATATCCCAGCAGGTGCATAAATGCATAATTGGTCCTGAATAATCCAGGACGCCTGTTGGTAGCGATCATAGCTGCTTCTATGGCAACGGTGCCTGATCCACACATTGGATTTACAAAGGCAGACTTTCTATCCCAGCGCGTAGCATAGATGGTAGCTGCTGCCAATGCTTCCAGCATGGGAGCCTGACCGGGTATTTTCCGGTAACCATGTCTTCCCAGCGAATCACCCGAAGTATCA
>CAMLGP010000505.1 GCA_946479535.1 uncultured Bacteroidota bacterium | reverse complement strand
GCTACTGTAAACCTTTTTGCTGATATGGGTGCTCAGCCATTTTCACTAATGCCAGGGTTAACAGCCGCTACGCAGTCAACTGATCTTACAGCACCTGTTTCCGTTTTAGCCTTACCCATTGCCGGAGCAACCTTTGCCGCAAGATCAACCGTGAGCATTTCAGGAACCGTTACTGATGCCGGTGGTGTGGTTTCTGTTGTAGAAGTTTCAGTTGATGGAGGCACAACATGGGTTCCGGCTACTGTAGCAGCATTTACCAACTCAACTACATGGAGTTATTCATGGATACCTGAACAGCAGGGTGCGATAAATATTAAAGTACGCGGTTATGATGATAGCGGAAACAGGGAAACGCCTGGTGCTGGTAATACAGTAACCATCACAGCTCCTGTTTGCCCCTGTACGATCATGTCACCAAACGTTACACCCGTTACACCACATACAAATTCTGATGGTGGTATTGCGGAACTTGGACTCAAGTTCAGACCAAATGTAAATGGAACAATTACCGGTGTCCGCTTCTATAAAGATGTAAACAATGTCAGTAATGTTCCTGGGGTAGGTCCACACCTTGGACACCTATGGACTAATTCAGGCACTAACCTGGGTGAAGTTGTATTCACAGGTGAAACTGCAAGTGGCTGGCAACAGGCAATGTTTGCAGCGCCAATCTCAGTAGTAGCAGGAACAACTTACGTTGTATCTTATTTATCCCCTTCTGGTCATTTTTCAAAAACAGATAATTTCTTTACAGCTTCCGATTATCCGGCAGGATCTGGTTGGCCAGTACAGGCTTTTGGCACTCCAATCAATGGTGTGAAGCGCGATGGATCTTCTGCCTTCCCCAATGATGTAAGTCCCAATGGAGAAAATTTCCTGGTTGATGTGGTATTCCAGCCTAATATTGTAACCTCGGGAACAATTGATGGTTCAGTAATACTGCAGGGACGGCCCGCAGCTCCAAATGCCCAATGGTCAGTACCGTTAGTGGTTAAGCTGTACAACCCGGGTGTACCCACTCCGGTAGCTACTTACAATGTATCTACGGATAATAGCGGGCATTTCAGCATCCCAAATGTGTCAATTGGCATTTATCATATTTCAGTAAAGAATGCGCAAACGCTACAGGTTGTTAAACTCTCACAAGCCATAGTACTGGGTTCCAATGCCATCAATTTCGGTACGCTTAAGGCTGGAGATGGTAATAATGATAATTCAATTACCCTGGCGGATATCTCATTGCTGGTTCCCAGTTTCAATAAACTACCAGGTGACCCCGCATTTAATGCAAGTGTTGACTATAACCATGATGGCTTTGTAACACTGGCGGATATCTCATTGCTAATTCCAAACTTTAACGCAACGGGCGACCCAAACCCGTAATAATAACATTCAAAAGAATTAAAAAATAATTTGTCACCTTAAATAAAAGAACATGAAAACAACTTTCCGACTGCTTACCGGAAAAACCATAGTGAAAAGAATCGCGGGTGTTCTTGTTTCGTTGCTCACTTTACTTTTATTGTCAAATACAAGTAACGCACAAAACACCGCCAACCTTATTGTTACTCCTGGAAACACAGTAACCCAGGTTGGTCAGACCTTTTCAGTTAAAGTCAAAATTGATTTTACCGGTACCCCCCAAAGCGCAGATGCAGTAGAGATCCATCTGGAATTTGACAATACAAAACTGAGTGTAAACTCCGTTACAAAAGATAACCCGGGCTCGTGGAGTGATCTGATCCCTCTTGACGCACCTGCTACTATCAACACCAATGGCAATATTAAATATGCTGCGTTTACTTTGTCGCCCATTAGTGCTGACATGGATATTCTAACGGTCAACTTTACCGTTTTAGCAGGTACGGGAAGCTCCACTCCTTTGACCCTGCTTAGAACTCCCGGTAATATCTCGGATGTTCAAAGTGGTGGCTCATCCATTGTCCAGAATTTCAATAGTGGCTCAGTAGCTATTACTTCAGGAAGCTGTACACTATCAGCAGCTACCATAGCTAACTCACCAACCTGTAATGGACAGGCCTTTAACCTGATGCTGCAAAGCGTTACGGGTGGCACAAGCCCTTTTAATCTTGTCATTAATGGCACTGCCTATAATAACGTAAATGTGGGAGGCTCTTTCGTTACAATTACGCCACCTACTAATAATATTTTTAATGGTACGCCTGCCAGTATTCCTCACCAGGAAGACAATCCGCTTGAATTGGGAATAAGATTTCAATCCAATGTTGCCGGTTTCGTCAAGGGCGTGCGCTTTTTTAGCGATGATGATGTTGACCCGGCTGCTGTATATACGGGTGCGCTACGTATGGCTGACGGCACTTTATTGGCTTCTGCAGTATTTAGTGGTCCTGTAGCCAATGATACCTGGACACAAATATTATTTAGTGCTCCGGTTGAAATTGCCGCCAATACGGAATATATTGTTACTTATCATTCTACCAGGTTCAATCACTCAGAAGAAAGTGGTGGTGCTGCCGCACCCATTACCAACGGTCCTCTTTCAACACCTCCGAGCGGTGCAGTATTTCGCTATGAAAATACATTTGATCCAACCGGTGCAGGATTCGCTGGCAGTAATAATAATTATTGGGCAGATGTTTTATTTACCCCTTCCGCCTATAGTTTTAATTTCACAAGCATAACTGATGCCGGGGCATGTTCGCTGACAGGTACACCTTTGCAACAACTGAATGTTTTCTCTCCAAACTGCGGATCACTACCCGTAACCCTTACGCGTATCTCAGCTACTTCAGATAAGAAGGACATTACTGTAAGCTGGTCCACCGCTTCTGAGATCGATAATGATGGTTTTGAGATACAACGCAGTAGTAACGGCCGTGTATGGGAAGGTATTACTTATGTAAAAGGTAAAGGAAACAGCTCTACGGTTAGCAACTATAGTTATGTTGATAAAGGCCTGTTCCCCCAAACTTATTACTATCGTTTGAAACAGGTTGATATTGATACGAAGTATAAATATTCTGCTGTTGTTTCTGCATCCATCAATGGCAAGCCTGAAACTGTATTAGGTCAGAACTATCCTAATCCATTCAACGGTGAAACCCTGATCCCCTATACATTAGGTAGAAAATCAAAGGTTAACCTCACAGTGTTTGATCTGAATGGCAGAGCAATGAAAGTATTGGTGAATGGCACACAGGATGCCGGTTCACACAACCAGTACTTCTATTCCAATCAGCTTCCTGCAGGTATTTATTACTATCGTCTGACAACGGATGAAGGTACAAGTGTGAAAAAATTTACGTTAAGATAATTTAAAGAGATTTACCAATAGAGAACCAGGACCAACTGCCCCGCCTTCGGCGGGGCTTTCTTTTCCCCCCACCTCACTATCTTTGCGAAATGGCAGAAGACTTATTGATTGCAAAAGGTA
>CAMLGP010000504.1 GCA_946479535.1 uncultured Bacteroidota bacterium | reverse complement strand
TGTATTGGCTGTACCCGGACCATTACAAAGACTGGCATTTGATCAGCCAAATGTGGCAGTATTATATTTTCCGTTTGTATGGTTACCTGGATTTGTAGTGCCTGCAGTTTTATTCACTCACCTCGTGAACATAAAACAGTTGCTTAGTGCCCAACCATCTTTACTTCTATCTCTTCAAGCGAAACACCTTTAGTCTCTGGCATTTTGGAAACAGCCCATATCAGCTGGAATACCATCATTACGGCAAAGAAAGTGAAGATGATCCAGGGCTGGTCTTTCAAAATTCCTTTGTCCTTGTCCAGGAAAATGGGAGTGATGAGAGTAATGATCGCCGCAAAGACCCAGTGTACACTGGCGCCAAATGATTGTCCAAGTGCCCGTACTTTATTCGGGAATATTTCTGCAATGAACACCCATATTACAGCCCCCTGTCCAATGGCATGGGATGCGATGAATAATAAGAGAAAAGATAATAGAATGCCTGGATCGGCCTTGGTATAAAAACACCAGGCAACCATAGCCAGGCTCAGTATATAACCAAAGGAACCAATGATAATTAGTTTTTTTCTCCCGGCCCTGTCAATTAAATACAACCCAACAAAGGTGAAAAGGAGATTGGTGCCACCTATCGCAATTGAATTAAAGAGAGATTCTTTAGTTGCCAATCCTGCCCGTTCCAATATCTCTGGCGCATAGTATAAAATGAAATTAATGCCAGACACCTGGTTGAAGAAAGCGATCATAAATGCCAGCATGATAGGCTTACGATATTTACCACTGAAGAAACCAGTGTGCTTATTACTACCTACCTCCTCATTTCCGGCTAAAATTGTATTGACCTCTAATACTACATTTTCTATTCCCATCTGGTCCATTATTTTCATGGCTCCCACTTTATCGTTCCTCCTGGTGATCAGCCATCTTGGACTTTCCGGCAGGCCAAATACCATTATTGTATAGAGAAAAGAGGGTATGCCAGATACACCCAGCATCCAGCGCCAGTCATTACTACCCTGGAAACCCTTTAAAAGATAATTGGAAAGGAAAGCAATCAATATGCCAAATACTATATTGAACTGGTACATAGCCACCAGCCTTCCCCTGATCTTTGAAGTGGATATTTCAGAGATATAAGTAGGCACTACCACTGAAGAAACACCAATACCCAATCCCCCCAAAAACCGGAAGAAAGAAAATGTATAAGGATCAGGGGCAATAGCTGTTCCTACAGCTGATACGGTATATAATACACCAATCCATAATAATACTTTCTTACGACCATAGATCTCAGTGGGACTACCACCCAGCAAAGCTCCCACTACTGTTCCCCATAATGCCATAGACATAATGAAGAAACCATGGAATAATGGAGTAGTGTGCCACAATTCTTTAATTGGAAGATTGGCGCCGGAGATAACTACTGTATCAAATCCAAAAAGGAATCCGGCCAGAGAGGCCACAACGGACCATTGAAAGAGTTTGCCTTTATTCATATAGCAGGTTGGTGCATTAAATATAAAGGCTAAAATTGAATTTTAGCTCTTGCATTTTTGGAGCGCCTGCTGAATATCCGCCAGTATATCATCAGCATGTTCCAGCCCTACTGATATACGGATCAGCCCCGGAGTGATCCCCACCGCCTTCTGTTCTTCAGGAGTCAGTTTTGAATGCGTGGTTGATGCAGGGTGAGAAGCGATGGTCCTGCTATCACCCAGGTTATTGGTAACTGATATCATCTTAAGCGAATTCAGGAAAGTACGTCCTGCATCCACTCCCCCTTTTATATCAAAGGTCACAATACCACCTCCATTCTGCATCTGCTTTTTGGCAATGGCATATTGTGGGTGATTTTCCAAAAAGGGATACCTGACTGAACTAACCGCCGTTTCCTTTTCCAGTGCCCTTGCAAGCTTCAATGCATTATCTGCATGCCTGTCCATTCTCACAAATAAGGTCTCGAGGCTCTTGGTAAGCACCCAGGCATTGAAAGGACTTAAGGAAGGTCCTGTATTCCGGATAAACAGATAGAGCTGCTTGATCAGGTCTTTTCTTCCAACCACTACGCCACCTAATACCCTGCCCTGTCCGTCCAGGAATTTTGTAGCGGAATGCAATACCAGGTCTGCACCAAATTGAATGGGTTGCTGTGCTGCAGGAGTTGCAAAACAGTTATCAACCACAAAAAGAATTTTGTGCTTTTTGCAGATCGACGCTGCCAGTTCAAGATCGATAATATCAAGACCCGGATTGGATGGAGTTTCCAGGTATAGCATTTTTGTATTGGGCCGGATCGCTGCCTCAAGTGATTGAGGTTGCGTCATATCAAAATAAGTAGACTCTATCCCCCATTTCGGCAAATACTTGGTCAGAATGGTATGAGTAGAACCAAATACCGCTGAAGCAGAAACAATATGATCTCCTTTACCAAGGAAGGTCATGAACGTTCCAAAGATCGCGGCCATGCCCGTTCCCGTAGCTACCCCATCTTCTGCACCTTCCAGATCAGCCATCTTGGAAATGAACTCATCTACGGTAGGATTGGAAAATCGTGAATAGATATTAATATCCAGATTGTCATTTGCAAATGCTTCTGCCATTTGCTCTGCAGAATCATAAGTGAAACTGCTGGTAAGGAACAAGGGTGTGGCATGTTCCCTCTGGTTAGTCTTTTCTGTTTGAATACGAATAGCCCTGGTTTCCGGATGTTGTGACATGTTGATCCTGTATTTTAAAATTGCCGGTTTATCACTTTAACGTTGAATCAAAATTTAACGGGGTTTCCGTTAACAAGAACCGTAAACGAAATGGTTGCGCCAGCCCTGCGAAGGGTTTCGGCAACGGAACAGTATTTTGTGATGGATAATTCAGCAGCCCTGTAAACCTTTCCTGCATCAAGGGTATTGCCGGTGAGCTCAAACCTTACCCGCACATCTTTCCATAAAGAAGGCTCTTTGCCCTGCTCTCTTTCACCATCCACAAATATCTTGAGGCTTGTATAGGTTTGACGCTGCTTTTTAAGGATACTTACCACATCCACCCCGCTACAGCCAGTGAGCGCTGCCAGTACGGTTTGCATAGGCCGCATACCTGCTCCATTTCCACCCTGCTCAACAGGTATATCAATAAAAGTGCTGTGATTTTTTTCATCCGTTACGGTAAAGCCATATTCCGGATTGGTCAGTTCTGCATTCATCAGTGCCATAAAATCGAATTAGTGTGCAAAGATACGCCTGATGAGCCTATTTATTACCTATTTGTTAGCGGCGATTGCAGCCAGATCACTTGTTTTGCAGCAGGTTTTGAGCTACTGCTTTCTACCCTTCCGAAAGCGCTGGATCTGTGGCATGTACCTTGGCGCGTGTTGCATTATAGAGTTCATACCAGTCTTGCTGGTCAAGCTCAATTTTGAATGCGTTCA
>CAMLGP010000503.1 GCA_946479535.1 uncultured Bacteroidota bacterium | reverse complement strand
TGCTTACTGCTCCCCCATGTACATTCACTTTGGAAGGATCAAGTTTCATGCGCCTGCTGTTTTCAATACCTACAACAGCAAACGCTTCATTGACTTCCCAATAACTGATATCGCTCATCTGTAACCCTGCTTTGGCTACTGCTTTGGGAACTGCCAATGAAGGTGTGGTAGTGAACCATTCGGGAGCCTGTTCTGCATCAGCATAACTTAATATTCGCGCAATGGGTTTTAATCCCAGCTCTGCTGCTTTTTCCTTACTCATCAGAACCAATGCTGCAGCACCATCATTCATGGTAGATGCATTGGCAGCAGTTACAGTTCCATCTTTTTGAAATGCTGGATTGAGAGAAGGAATCTTATCGAATTTTACATTCCAGGGTTCTTCGTCCTTTGAGAATGAAATGGGATCACCTTTGCGTTGAGGAACTTCAACAGGAACAACCTCATCATTGAATAATCCTTTTTCCCAAGCAGCCTGACTGCGCTTATAACTTTCAATTGCAAATTTGTCCTGATCTTCCCTGCTGATACCACACTCTTTTGCACAAAGTTCTGCAGCATTACCCATGGCCTTGCCATCATACACATCAGTGAGGCCATCCTTTGCGAGTCCATCAATAAAAGTGGCATTGCCGTATTTATTACCCCAACGCATGGTGTCTGCATAGAAGGGAACACTGCTCATGTTTTCCATACCACCGGCAACAACAATAGCTGCATCACCCAGCATGATGCTTTGAGCAGCTTGAGAGATTGCTTTCATTCCACTTGCGCATACTTTATTGACCGTGGTACAATTCACTGAATCCGGGAGACCGGCAAATTTCGCTGCCTGTCTCGCAGGAGCCTGCCCCAGGTTTGCCTGGATCACGCAACCCATCAAGACATCCTGTATCTGTTCCGGTTTAATACCGGCTTTTGAAACAGCGCCTTTAATTGCTGCAGCGCCCAAACGCGTTGCAGATACATCCTTGAGGCTTCCGCCAAAACTGCCAATCGGTGTTCTTACAGCCGAAACAATAACAACTTCGTTCATCATTATTGAATTTAGGCCGCAAAGATAACGATTGTTAGTCTACTTTCACCAGCTTCCCGTATCTAAACAAAAATGCCTGCACGAGATGCAGGCATTTGTTTATTATTAATCCGTCCGAGATCCTTGTGATATTATCTAGTTGTTTGTCTTTATAAACTGGGCCTGTCTAAGCTTGCTTCCCTGCTCAACTGTTATGAAATAAGCCCCGGCCTTATGATTTTCCAATCCATTTATATAAATCACATTCTGACCCAAACTCACACTCTCTGTTCTGTTATGTATCAGTTTGCCATGAGCATCGCGGATATTGATCAGAATCGGTTCTGTTGTCTGCGAATTAAATACCAGTCCAAAATTTCCTTTGTTTGGATTAGGTATAATGGTAAGTGCTTTGCTCTCCAAATCGGTTACCGTTTTCACCACAATGGAATATTTTTCCTTTTTATCGATCTCAGTAATTTTCAGGCGATAATAATTGACTCCTGTGGTGAAACTGTTATCAGCAAAATTATAATTACTGGGAAGTAGCTGATTGCGGGCTGGCTGTTTGTTGATGGGAACAAAGTCTTTACCATTTGCGCTTCGTTCAACTTCAAAGTATTCCAGGTTCTCTTCCTGCTCAGTGGTCCATTTGACAAGATTGATAGCACCATCCTGCGTTACACTGAATTTGCGGAGTAAAATGGGCAATGGTCCCTGGAGAGCACAATTGGGGAAAATCTTGGATGAATCAGATGTTGAAAGCCCTGCTGCATCCGTAACAGTTAATTTTATCAGCCAGTAATACTGATCACCATTACATCCTATCCTTGATATCTGTGTATTGGGAGATACTGAATTATCAATAGGCTCCGCATGTTCATGATTGTTATGACGCAGTACAGTTTGCCAGGCATAAGTTAGCTGAGTACCTGATTGCTCATTATCAGTAACTGTAGCAACACAGGAATACAAGGTATCTGCGCCCAGCTTATATAATGAATTCTTGACTGGACTTGTGATATTGATATTTGGAGGAGTATTATTAACAGAAATTATCATACTGTCAATTGATGAAGCTCCGCCATTATCTGTAACTGTTAGCTTTACAACAAATTTTTTGGGGGTTCCCCCAGGTGCAGTAAAATTATGTGTTGGATTAGCAGTTGTGCTGGTTGTTGCATCTCCAAAATTCCATGAATAGCTGCTAATGGCTCCATCTGGATCTGAGGATTGGTTTCCAGTGAAACTAACATTTAGTGTAGCGGGTCCATAAGTTTTGTTCGACGTCATTTTTACAGTGGGGGGCTGATTTCCTCCGTATGTGAGTCGCTTTACGGTTTGAGCCGCAACATCAACTATGATCATTGTGCCATCCAAAGGATTTTGAGCAACTCCAACTATGCCGGTAAAGTTTGAACCGAAGTTTGTCACCTTCTGAAGCTTATCTGTAAAATCAATTGAAAAGCTTTTTAACCATTTTGCTCCATAATCAGCCATAAAAGCTGTATTACGGTATTCGGGAGGAAACAGTGTACCGGTATACCAACATCCTGCTATCGCACAATTGCCTGCGAACGGTGAACTTGGAACGCCTGAGGCAACAGTACCAATCGTAGCAACTGAAGCTGTATTTCCTGTGAATGTTCCTACCCTTGATACATTGGTCCCATGTTGCCAATCCAGAGATGGACGCAAATGGAAATATCGATTACCGGTTCCGATTGCCTGATTAGTATTACAGGGGTTGTATACTGTAGTGATGCCATCCGCAGTTGCCTGCTTTAGCAGATTTTTGAATAAATAGAAAGGAACATTACATGAACCTCCATTGTACAGCGGGTTTGGCTCGTCTTTATTTTGAGTATTTGCATTTTGATAAGCCGTAACTGCAGTTTGGCCTTCGTATAATGGCCAACCACAATTGGCTCCTTTTATATTGATAATCGATAATTCTTCGTAAGTATTATAGCCAACATCTCCAACATATATTTCTCCTATATCACCTGTAGCCGGGTTGGTTGACCCGGTTCCTGGCTTAATGAAAAAACGGCATGGGTTCCGAAACCCAAATGCCCAAACTCTTGATTTGGCTGAACGTGGTGATGCGGCATCATAAAATGGATTGCTGGATACACCATTTCCGGTTGCGGGATCAATACGCAACAATTTACCATTGTGAGAATTCAACATTTGAGAACGGAAAGCCCCAACATTTTCCTCAGGTCTGATTATTCCATCAATAAGCGCCTGTTTATGATAGGTTACATCCCTGATTACCTGTGTACCTGAGCTATCAACAGTAGTAGTTAAATTACCAGCATCCGTAGCTGTATAACTTGCGCCATCCCCTGTAGAAGCAAGTAGTGTCCCATCTGCCGCAAATGCAAGTGAACCTGTTCCA
>CAMLGP010000502.1 GCA_946479535.1 uncultured Bacteroidota bacterium | reverse complement strand
TGAGGCACTCACCAGGGCACACGCCCGCCATGGCATCTGTCTCACGCGCTAATACAACTTTACTCTCCCGGATTTGTTTTATCTTGAACCTTTGAACTGAATACATGCTCTCAAAGAAATCACAATACGCATTTAAAGCCCTGACTTATCTGGCGGACAAATATGAAAAAGGTCCCGTCCTGATCTCAGACATCTCTAAAAAGAAAAAGATTCCTTTAAAATTCCTGGAGAATATCCTGCTGGAATTGAAAAGAGCTGAAATACTTGACAGCAAAAAAGGAAAGGGTGGAGGGTATTTCCTCAAAAAAGACCCGTCCAAGATAAAATTAGCCACTATTATCCGTTTAGTCAACGGACCAATCGCCATGCTTCCCTGTGTAAGCCTTTATTTTTATGAACGTTGCAGCAATTGTGACGAGAAAAAATGCGGCCTGCATGAAATGATGATCAAGGTGCGTGATGCTACTTTGGCCATTGTTGAAAAGAAAACACTCCAGGACCTTGCTGAAATTGAAGGGTCTTAAGGAGTTTGAAATTTTGAAATTGGGAAATTTCGAAATTAAATTAACTGCCCTGACTGTGAGCGTTCCAAACAGATAGCCGCCAATTTCGAAATTTCCCAATTTCAAAATGAACATTCATTAAGTCTACTTGTTTTGTAGGGATAATCCTATTTTTGCACACTAAACTTTTATTATATGGCACTCCGTTTAGGGGACACTGCTCCCAATTTCAAGGCACAGACCTCAGAAGGTCCAATTGATTTTTATGAATATCTCGGTAATGGCTGGGGAATTCTGTTTTCGCATCCTGCTGATTATACTCCGGTTTGTACAACTGAACTTGGAAGAACGGCAATCCTGAATGAGGAGTTTGCCAAGCGCAATACAAAGGTATTGGCTGTAAGTGTTGATCCCCTGGATAAGCATGAAGGCTGGATAAAGGATATTAACGAAACACAAAAGACTACAGTGAATTTTCCACTGGTTGCTGACTCAGACCGTAACGTGGCAACACTTTATGATATGATCCATCCCAATGCTTCAGCAACGGCAACTGTACGTTCACTGTTCATTATTGGTCCGGATAAATTGGTGAAATTGATCATTACCTATCCTGCTTCTACGGGAAGAAATTTTGTGGAAGTATTGAGAGTGCTGGATTCATTGCAACTTACTGCCAATTATAGTGTGGCAACACCGGCCGACTGGAAAGAAGGTGAAGATGTAATTGTTGTTCCAGCTGTTTCAACAGAAGATGCAATCAAAAAATTCCCTAAAGGCGTGAAAGTAGTTAAACCCTACTTACGTTATACGCCTCAACCAAACAAATAAAGTATAAAGTAATTATTCAAAAGTAAAAAGGGAGTTCTTTTGAATTTTTACTTTTGAATATTGAATTTGAATATCGTGCAACTCAGCGAAGAAACATTGAAAATAATCAGTACGGCCTCTATTGAAGATGCTTTACTGGCATTGACAAAAGAAGCGCCGGGTCAGGTGGTCTTCTCAACCAGTTTTAGTTGGGAAGATCAACTGATCAGTCATTTTATTTTCAGTAACAATATTCCCATTGATGTATTCACGCTGGATACCGGGCGAATGTTCCCGGAAACTTACTCCACCTGGAGTGCCACGCTGGAGCGGTATAAAAAACCGATCACAGCTTATTATCCGAATGCACAGGCATTGCAGGAATATATTGTAGAAAAAGGGCCTAATGGTTTTTATGAATCAGTGGATAATAGGAAACAATGTTGTGGCATTCGCAAGGTTGAACCATTGAAAAGAGCATTGGCTGGTAGAAGGATCTGGGTGACGGGTATCAGGGCTGAACATTCCGCTAACCGGGATCACATGCCGCAGGTTGAGTGGGATGAAGTGAATCAGGTGATCAAATTCCATCCCTTGTTGCATTGGACAACCGAGCAGGTTAAAGATTATATACGCAAAGAAAACATCCCTTACAATCCACTTCACGATAAAGGATTTGTCTCCATTGGGTGTGCTCCCTGCACACGCGCTGTAAGACCAGGAGAAGATTTCAGGGCTGGCCGCTGGTGGTGGGAAGACAGCACTAAAAAAGAGTGCGGTCTTCATGTGCACACTCCTGAAACTACACAGCAAACCAATAATGGCTAGATTGGAACGGTCGTTCGGATGCCTAAAAAGCCGCTGACGTGGAGGCAGGGTGGAGTTACCATGGAGTTGTGGTTCATGTCTCTTCCCTGCCATGGTTCATGTATCTTCTTGCCATGTTTCGTGTCTAACAAACCACTCATTTAAGATCGTTCGTGAGACACGAACCATGGCGTGAAAAATCTCCCGCATTAAACAACAAATTAGCGTTCCAATTCTCCGGAATACGGGCATAATATCGTACATTTACACCCCACTAAGTAGGTAGACTAAACAGTTAAGAATGAGTCATTATCAGCTGGATTATCTGGAGCAATTAGAGGCAGAGAGTATCCATATTTTTCGTGAGATCGCCGCCCAGTTTGAGCGCCCCGCATTACTGTTCAGTGGCGGAAAAGATTCCATTACCATGGTGCACCTGGCTCGTAAGGCATTTGCTCCCGGCAAGATACCTTTCCCTTTAGTACATGTTGACACAGGTCATAATTTCCAGGAAGCCCTGGATTTCCGTGATGCCCTGGCTAATGAAGTAGGTGCCGCACTGGTTGTGCGGAAAGTGGAAGACACTATTAAAACAAAAGGCCTTACAGAACCCAAAGGAAAATTTGCAAGCCGTAACTGGCTACAGACTTACACTTTGCTGGATACCATTGAAGAATTCAAATTCGATGCATGCATCGGCGGTGCCAGAAGAGATGAGGAAAAGGCAAGAGCCAAGGAAAGAATATTCTCTGTGCGTGATGAATTTGGTCAGTGGAACCCCAAACTGCAAAGACCGGAGATCTGGAATATTTACAATGGCCGCATTCACAAAGGAGAGAATGTGCGCATCTTCCCAATCAGCAACTGGACAGAACTTGATATCTGGAATTATATCCGCAAGGAAAAGATAGCATTGCCATCCATCTATTTCGCTCATGATCGCAAAGTGATCAAACATGATGGGCAACTGGTTGCCGTTTCCGATTTCATTAAGCTTGATGATACTGATGAAGTACTGGTAAAGACCGTACGTTATCGTACGGTTGGAGATATGACCTGTACCGCAGCGGTTGAATCAAGTGCTTCAACACTGGATCAGGTGATTGATGAGATCATCGCCACCCGCATCAGTGAAAGAGGTGAAACAAGGATTGATGACCGTGTTACAGAAGCGGCAATGGAAGACCGTAAAAAGAACGGATATTTTTACACTGATTAAGAAAGCAAATGGATTTACTTCGATTTATAACTGCAGGCAGTGTTGATGATGGAAAAAGTACCCTGATCGGAAGATTGATGT
>CAMLGP010000501.1 GCA_946479535.1 uncultured Bacteroidota bacterium | reverse complement strand
AACTGGAATTTAAACAGGAAGCCGATGGCAACAGTGGCGTATTCTTCAGATCAGGGATTGAAGGAACTACCATCAATGGCTGGCAGGTTGAAGTGGCACCACCCGATCATAATACAGGCGGCATCTATGAATCTTATGGAAGAGGCTGGCTTATCAAGCCTTCACCTGAAAAGGAGAAGATATTGAAAGCTAACAGTTGGAACAAAATGAAAATACTTGTTGTAAACGATAAGGTGACCACCTGGCTCAATGGAACAGAAATGATCAGCCTGAGCGATGAGAAGATCGGTAAAGGAAAAGGCTTTATAGCCCTCCAGATACACGATGGTGGTGGAATTAAAGTAAGATGGAAAAATATCCGCATTAAAGAACTGAAATAAACAACACATGAGTAAATTCTTCCAGGACCCCTCAAGAAGAAGTTTTATTAAAAAACTTGCCGGATCAACTGCAGCCGTAGCTGTCGGCTCAAATGTTTTTTCTGCTGAAGGAGAAAATAAATATTTCGAATCTCTGAAAAGATCTGCCGTAAGCCCCAATGATAATATCAATATTGCATTGATAGGCGCCGGCGGAATGGGAACAGAAGATACCAAAACAGCTCTCCGCGTTCCAGGTGCAAAGCTCGTGGCAGTTTGCGACCTGTATGATGGCAGGCTTAAAGAGGCAAAAGACCGGTGGGGCTCCGACCTGTTTACCACCCGCAGCTATAAAGAGATCCTGGCCAGGAAAGATGTGGACGCAGTAATTATCGCCACTCCCGATCACTGGCATAAACAAATATCCATCGATGCATTAAAAGCCGGAAAGCACGTGTATTGCGAAAAACCAATGGTGCATTCCATTGATGAGGGGCATGATGTAATAGCAGCACAAAAACAGTCCGGCAAAGTATTCCAGGTCGGCAGCCAGGGCGTTTCTTCCCTTGGCAATGAAAAGGCAAAACAATTATTAAAAGACGGAGCTATCGGACAATTGAATTATGCCGAAGGATTCTGGGCAAGGCATTCACCAGTAGGTGCATGGCAATACCCGATCCCGGCAGATGCATCTCCTTCTACCGTTGACTGGGATACATTCGTCAGTAATACAAACAAACGCCCTTTTGACGCCACCCGCTTTTTCAGGTGGAGAAATTATACCGATTATGGAACCGGCATGTCCGGCGACCTTTTCGTGCACCTGTTTTCAAGCCTGCATTTTATTACTGACTCCTTCGGTCCGAATAAAGTGTATTCTTCCGGCGGTCTCCGTTACTGGAAAGATGGCCGTGAAGTACCGGACGTATTAATTGGGGTGTTTGACTACGGACAACAAGCCCATCCGGCATTCAATCTTTCCCTTCGATGCAATTTCGTGGACGGCACAAGTGGAACAACTTACCTGAAGCTTGTAGGCAGCGAAGGTTCAATGGATATCACCTGGGATTCTGTTACACTGAAAAGAAACAAGGATGTATCTTCTGACGACCCCTTCTTTATCGAACAGATGAAAAAAGCCGGCACACCCGTTACCGGTCGTAAAAGGATCCTTCCTCCACAGGAATATACTTTTGAGGCAGAAAAGGGTTATCTCGGCGGCCCTTATGACCATTTCGCCAATTTCTTCAATGCGATACGCACAGGCGGCAAAGTTGCAGAAGACGCTGTATTCGGTTACCGCGCTGCTGCGCCTGCATTATTATGTAACGACAGTTATACTAATGACACCGCCATTTTATGGAACCCTGAAAAAATGCAATTAATTAAAAAATAAATCCCTGGAATATGAACCTGAAATATTTGTATGGAGCGCTTTCACTTGCAACACTAATTTCCTGTGGGGAAAGCAATACGCCAACTACAGCAACAGAACAAGCAAAAACTGATACAATGACACAGACAGCTCCTGTAGAACATCAATGGGTAAGCCTTTTTGATGGTAAATCATTTACCGGATGGCATGGTTACAATAAACAAGGAGAAATCAAGAACTGGATGATCGAAGACAGTTCACTCGTTTGCCTTGGCGCCGCCAAAGATGCACATGGTGGAGACATCGTAACAGATAAAGCCTACGAAAATTTTGAACTGAAATGGGACTGGAAGCTCACCAAAGGAGCAAACAGCGGCCTTATGTATCACGTGGTAGAAAGTTCCAAATACCAGGCGCCTTATGAAACAGGTCCTGAATACCAGATGATAGATGATAAGGATTTCCCGGGAAAACTGGAAGAGTGGCAGAAAACAGGCGCTGATTATGCGATGTACACAGCAGGCAGCAACAAAAAAATGAAACCTGTTGGGGAATGGAACAGCAGCAGGATAGTATTTGATAAGGGGCATGTTGAATACTGGCTTAATGGAGAAAAAATTGTTGAGTTTGAAGCCTGGGGTGATGATTGGAAAAAGAAGAAAGAAACAGGAAAATGGAAGGATTATGCGGATTATGGAATGGCAAAGACAGGGTTGATTGCCTTACAGGATCATGGGAATAAGGTGTATTTTAAGAATATAATGGTTAAGGAGTTGTGAGAAAAGTAGCTGAGGCCGTGCTTTACTACCCCTGAAAGTAATGATGATCTAAATAAAACAGGGGCTCAAAATTTGAGCCCCTGTTTAGTTCCGCCAGCATAAACTTTTGAGCATAAAGGAAAATAAACGAGACTTACGTTTATTGCTCTACCTGTTCAAGCCTATCCCGTATTGCCACTTTAAGTGTATCAATGCTTATATCTTTCAGCGTTTTGAACTTAATACAATAACCGCTTATACTCGCTTTGCCCATTTTTTTTCCATAAGCCTGGGCCAAATAGTTTTTATCTTTTATGCCGAGGATATAAACAGAGATCCCGGTTTTATTAGCACTCAAGCCAATTTTATAAAACTCCCTGGTTTTTCCATCAGCATATTTTATGGTGTATGATCCATAGCCAATATTAGGGTTAGAAACAGTTTTATTTTCACTGTTTTTACCATCGAGGAACCATAATTTACATTTTGGCATCACTTGAAGTATTACCCGATGCAGTTCTTGCATGTCGCTGCGTTTGGGTTCGGGATGGCTATTAATATACTCTTGGATTTGCTCTTGTGTGCTCATATAAAATCATAGGTTATTTAGCTCACTTTGCTATAAGCTAAACTTGGTCAGGGCATTTAAAAATAGTTCCTGCCACTTGTGAAAAACAAAGGCTCTGAGTGAAGGTAGGAAAATAAAAAACACTCAAACTAAGGTAATTACAAAAAGTAATGAAGAGTCTGGGTATCCACTATCGATGTTTAAGTCAGGCGCCCGGAAAACCTTACTTACCAAAAGGTAAGTAAGCAAAACCTCTTTCAGGATTATTCTACTTTTATGCATGTAGTATCAAATGAGCTCCAGTTCATGTCAACAAGAAGAACATTTTTAAATACAATCGGGGCAATGGGTAGTGTGCTTATTGCTTCA
>CAMLGP010000500.1 GCA_946479535.1 uncultured Bacteroidota bacterium | reverse complement strand
GAGATCTACCGTTTAAGCCTGGTTCGTTCCCTTTCCAGAGCTGCAGGGTTTTTAATATGGATTGTTATCTCCCTGGTATTACTTGCCCTTTTAATTGTGTTTGCCGGAATAGTTACCGGATTGTGGTTAAGTGAATTGATGGGCAGTTATTTGGAAGGCTTTGGATGGACAACGCTTCTTATAGTGGCAGTAACGGGAGTGCTTGCCTTATTCCGCAGGCGATTATTTATTAATCCCATGATACGAAGCTTAATCAAACTTGCTTCTAAAAAGCAGGATGAAGGGGTGAGCAAAAATTGATTTATGAAAAGGAAGGATACTATACATAACCTGGATACTCTGGAAAAGGAGATCTACCGGTTAAAGCTTGAAGCAAGACTTAAAGAAGTGCGTCTTACTGAGAACTGGGAACAACTGCTGAGGGATTTCCCTGAAGTACTTACCAATTCCTTCTTTTGCCGTAAGAAGGAAAATGAGAATGGCAAAACGCCTGGTCAGAAACTTTTTAATAATGAAAGGCGAAGCGCTTTTATGGACAAATTGTTTGAAAAATTCTCCGACAGGTTAACAGAAAAACTCGATGAATTATTTGAGAAAGTATTTCATAAGAGCAAATAACAATCTTCTTACTTCTATATCTAATCAGGCGGCTACTGTTCCCAAAATGCGGTTTAACCGGAAAAATATAATATTTAAGTCATCCTCAGGAGGCAAAGAAATTGCTGTCATCTTTTTTTTCATATCGCCCTGATTTTTGCATTAGTCGTATACGAAATATTATTCCGTCAACTTCAGATTCATTTTCTGCAGGGAAGGGCCATTGCGGTGTTATATGCATGGTAGCACTACTTATAACGGGCAACCTGCGTTCTTCAAGACAATGAACTGCATGATCCCTTTCCTTTCCTGACAGGAGTTCCTGGAAAAGTCCCCAGGCTACCACACTTTGCCATTCTGAAAGATTTTTGGTATTGTCTACTTCAAAGCAAACCTCCGGATTTTGGCGCATCATTGCCAACTTCATGCCTTCCAGGGAGCGCACATATACATATTCCCCGTCATAAGCATAGCTAACCGGAACTACATAGGTTATCCCATTGGCATGGCAGCCAATCCTACCGATAATCTGCTGGTGCAGTAATTCTTCAATTTGTGCGGTGGTTAATTTTCCAAACATTGTATCTTTTTCTGCAAATTACTTCTGAAGGAAGCCTGTTTCGCCTGAGGTAGATCAGCCATTTTCCTGATAGTGCTCACTTTACTCAGGACTGATAATTATCAGTCTCTCATCTGACCTGTATTCTTTTCCTTGCCTTTCTGGCAGGTTACATTTACCATCAACATTAATAAACAAAATGAAACAATTCTGGATATTAACCTGGATACTGATTATTCCCAGTGTGTATAACACGGGTGTTGAAATATCCTGGAAAAGTAAAGGAAACCAAAATGGAAGGATAAAAGATATACTGGTTGTATCAGTAGCTGGAGATACAGATAGTCTTGCAGCAATCGGCATCGAAAAGGCAGTGGCTGACGAATTGAAAGGCTACAATTATGCTGCAGAATCTGCCATTGAGCATTTCGGAAAAAATGCCTTTGTAAAGATCAGGGAGGAGGAAACCATTAAGCAACTTTATCCATACGATGCAGTAATTATCATTGCCCTGGTCAATGATAATCAAAAGAAGGGGAGGCTGGTTGGCGAATGCGATAATTTCTTTTGGGAGTATTATGACAGCATGTATGTTACAACCCATAAGGCTCTTTCAACCAGGGCTGCAAAATATTATTGGGAGGTTAGCTTTTTTGAAATCAGCAACTGGAAATTACAATACAGGATGAAGACATTGTCGTTCCCGGTCAGCCAGGCTGAGATTATGACATGTGGCTACGGAAAGTTAATTGCAAAGGATATGCTTAAGAAGGGTACAATTCATCAATTTCCTGAAAAGCTAAGGGCTTTTTGACACCCGGTGGCTAACTAAAGAGTAGAACCTGTTCAAAATGATACCTGAACAATTATTACAACAATTCAAATGGGAAGCAGCTTGCTGGAAGCGGCAGCTGGATTATATGCAATGGGAAAATGCATGCGTAAAGTCCAGGATAGCTGAAATAGCGTCAGTGGAATTTCCTGAGGACTTATTACCTGAGATTGAAAAATTTCAAAGTAGTTCTGTTGAGGAGGATTATACGATCATTCAATACCGGCGTTATCTGGAAGTATTTATTAATGAACTGAATTCATCCGCTTCAAATGGTTTTGACATTACTAATATAATTAAGAAACAAGGGCAGATAAGGGATAATATAGATTTTCTTGAACATGGGTTCAGGAAATTTAAAAAGGAATTTAACCAATCAATGCTGAATAGATTATGAGTGACCTGATAGATATCTGTTCTGGCAATGATCCGGATCATTTTAGGAAGAACAGTTTAGAACTAGGTTGCAGTTAAAATAGCCGTTATGAAAAAAATAGTTGCTTTTAGTCTAATACTGGTTGTGATGGGATGCAGCAGTTCCCGGATTACCTCATCATGGAAAGATTCAACTCACCAGTCTAAAAACTATAGTAAAATATTGGTGCTGGCACTTTCAGGGGACCCTGACAGGACAGTGCGTGAGAAAATGGAACAACATCTTGCTGGTGACCTTCGTGAGTTGGGGTATACAGCTGTAACAGCCACACAGGAATATGGACCCAAAGCATTTGATGGAATAAAAGAAACAGAAGCGGTGAATTTACTGGCGGAAAGAGGTATTGAAGCTGTTATTACTATCGTACTGCTGGATAAAGAAAAAGAAAGGTATTATGCGCCTGCTTATATACGAAACACACCTTATGCCATATACCAGGATCATTTCTGGAATTATTACATAACTATGAATGGCCGGATTTACTCACCAGGCTATTATACTTTAGATACCAGGTATTTTTGGGAAAGTAATTTTTATGATCTGTTTGACTCCAAACTTTTATATTCTGTTCAAAGCCAATCTTTCACTCCGGAATCAACTAATAGTATGGCGCATGAGTATGGTCAGATGATTGTTCAGGACATGGAAAAGAGCAATATTGTCAGGAAACATACCCCGGTATTGAAGTCCTTTTAAAGAAGAAAGTTTTCAACCTGTTTATAATTTTTGCCCGGTTATTTGCCGGGCTTTTTTATTAGCATAAGCCGGAAGCCCAGGCGCAGCCATATTGTTTGTTGGCCCAGCAACATAAGTATGTTAACTTATAGCTTACTAGTTACAAGCCTGCTATTCTCTTGTTAGCGAATGCTTCACGGGTTTTGTTTTCTGTTTCTATCCAACGAGTCAGTAAACTTTCTAAACAAATAAAGTAATAGCCAGGGGAGAAATAAGGTAAAAGCATAATTGATTCCAATCAATATGGGCGAGGGTTGAAAATATAGTTAACC
>CAMLGP010000499.1 GCA_946479535.1 uncultured Bacteroidota bacterium | reverse complement strand
CCATGGGCGTCATGTCCACACGGGTAGAAAGCTTTTTGGCCTTCTTCACCCCTGGACCTTTCTTATGCCCGCCACTATCGCCGGTATCTAAACTTGCCATAGTAAATCAGTTTTTTAAATGTTATTATTTCTTTGGTGTTCCTTCAACTTCCCGCTTCAATTTTCCTAATTCGGAATTGGCAGGAATATCTTCAGGTGTGGTCACCAGGTTATATTTCAACTCATCATTTCTCTTCAATGCACTTACCACTCCGTCAAACGTAGGAAACTTGGAGTTGCCATCGCCCTTGATCAGGATCTTCATTTTCCTCGATGCTGATCCTGCAAACGCGCTCTTGGCTTCATTAATCCACCATACCAGTTCATTTGTGGCCGAATCCAATACAGGAATTCCAGGCTGCTTGAGGCTCTTCTGATCCTCAGCAGACATGGACAGTAACTGTTTAAGGCCGGTGAACGGTACACCTACGGCTGGCGTCTTCCTAAAGTTAGCCATTTCCGCGGGTGATAAATTCAGGTTTCTTGATTTGTTGATACCCTGGATAAGACGATCAAGAACACCCGGATCTTTTTCTGCCAATGCGGAAAACATCACTGCATTGTCTTTCGTGATCAGGATCATGATTGCATCATCAGTAGGTAAAATTTCGGATGAAACTGAATTGGGAGTAGTGATCTCCACAGGATCCTGTGGTTTGAACTTGGTAGCCATGATGAAAAACGAGAGGATCAGGAACGCGATATCCACAAAGGGGGTCATATCGGTATCCGTGCTCTTCTTCGGTATTTTAACACTTGGCATTATTCAATATTTTTAATTAGATGTAGAAAGCGCCCATTTCCATAAAAAAACCTGCACTTCCTTAAATATCAATTATTTATAAAGTGAGGCAAAGCTCTGTGTCAGTGTAAAACCAGACTCATCGATACCATAAGTGATAGCGTCGATCTTGGTTGTGAACACGTTATACATGATCAGGGAAAGGGCTGAAGTACCAATACCCAGGGCCGTATTATAAAGGGCCTCAGAAATACCGATCGCCAGGTTACCAGCTGCACCAGCACCACCTTCTTCACCAAGAGCAGAGAATGAACGGATCATCCCGATTACCGTTCCTAACAGGGCAATCAGCGTACCGCAGGAAACGATAGTAGAAAGGAACACCAGGTTCTTCTGAAGCATCGGCAATTCCAGCGCGGTAGCTTCTTCAACTTCTTTTTGAATGGCAAGTACTTTTTGTTCTGTGTCCAATGCTGTTTCACCAATCATTTCTTTGTAACGGCGAAGACCAGCTTTCATTACATTACCTACTGAACCGCGTTGTTTATCGCACTCAGCCAACGCTGCATCAACATTACGATTAGCCAAATGATACTGAACCTTGCGGATGAAATCTGCAATTGACCCATTACCCATTGCCTTGCGAATTGTCAAAAATCTTTCAATTGAAAACACTATCACCATCAGTAACATTCCTAACAGTAATGGAACGATGATACCTCCCTCATAGATACGATGCAGGGCATCTTTTGGACCCTTATGATCAGGCCAAAAACCGCCGGTACCTGGAGTATTGAATCCATTGGGATCTCCCAAGATAAAACGCCAGATACAATAACCCGCGAGAATACAAAAAATGGGAGCAATCCATGAGATGGCATTACTGCTTTTCTTAGCCTGTACAGAGGTAGCCTTAACTGATGATGCAGTTGGTTTAGTCTCAGCCATGATCTTAGTTTTTTAGATGTTTTTAAATGTTAAATGAGCCTTTTTTTGAGTCACAATTCTAGTAAAAAAGTGTATACAAAAACCACCCGGCTATTTTTTTTGCCGGGGAGGGGTCAAGTTAAGGAATTTTTTAAAAGTACCAACCCCTTCATAAATAATTTGATAACAATTTTATAGGCAGATCCTGCGGCTTTTTATTCGTAGCGCAGCGCTTCTATAGGGTTTAATCTGCCCGCTTTAAGTGCAGGGTACAAACCAGCAAGCAATCCCACGATACTACATATAATAATACCAAAAGCCACCCAGTTCCAGGGTATCACAAATCCTGTATTGAGTACTATGGAAAATAGATTCCCTACTACCACTCCCAAAATGATTCCAAAGATGGCACCCATGATGCTGATGATGATCGCTTCCAGCAAGAACTGGCGCCTTACCATTTTACTTTTTCCGCCAATCGCTTTCACCAGCCCCACTTCCTTCGTCCGCTCGGAAACAGATACCAGCATTATATTCATAAGCCCGATAGCCGCTCCTATCAGCGTAATAAATCCGATAACGGTTGCCGATATTGTCAGAAAACCCAGGCTGTTCATTGCCTTTTCTGCAATACTGTCGTTCCGCTCCAGCACAAAATTATTCTCCTCCGTTGTATTCAGCTTACGGATTGGTCTGAACGCAGCTTCCGCTTCCCCCATTGCCACTCCCACTTCACGGATATCTCCCGCCATCACCGCCAATACATAGGATGAGTTGGAAGGAATATTCCGTTCCATACTGGTGTAAGACGTTAACACCATATTATCCCTGCTGAATCCAAAACTTGATCCCCTGCTCGCCATTACTCCTAACACCCGGTAGGGAAAGTTATTGATCCTTACCTGCGCATTGAGCGCATTACTGATGCCCTCAGGAAATAATTTATTGGCCACATCATATCCCAACAATGCAACATTGGAGCCGGATTGTACATCCGATATGTTCATGTTGCGGCCATCTGACAGCGTAACGCCATTCAGCAATAACCAGTTTTCATCTCCACCAATCAATGTGACGTTGGGACTTGTTTTTTTATCTCCTCTGGATACTATATTACTTCTGCCAGCAAATTTTGAAAGTGATTTTATTGCCGGATAGGTATAATTTCTGATAAATAACTCAGCTTCGTCCTTCGTAATCTTTTTACCGAGATTGGATTTCTTCTCTTTTCGTGCGTTCTTCTTACTCACCTTCATTTCATCATTCCCATTGCCCCCAAACCGGATATCACGATCCTTGAAGCGAACCGTAAATGCATTGGCGCCCATGGTTGAAAAACTTTCGCTGAATTTCTGATTCATTGCCTTTATAGCAGTAATGATCCCAACCAGCGCCATTATTCCAAATGCAATGATGGCCACTGTTAATCCCGTTCTCAACTTGTTACTGCGAACGGTACGATAAGCAAGTGATAATACGTCCAGGAAGTTCATGTAACCCGAAATTAGGAAATATATGCTGCCAGACCTGCAAACTGGCTGATACTATATTCGCCAAAAATGTTAATACGGTAATTTTCAGACAAAAGGTCCTGTTGCCCATGGTGCCGTGGTTCGTGTCTCACGAACCACAAAAATTCATATCCGTCATGGTGCATGAGTGAGCCACACAACATGGCTGAACCATGGCCGGCTTAAAAATAATAGAAGTAAATAAGTGCCCCCG
>CAMLGP010000498.1 GCA_946479535.1 uncultured Bacteroidota bacterium | reverse complement strand
ATGGTCAATTGGTGACCGTTTTCCCTGCAGATGTCACACCTCTCAGTATAGAAGTAACCAGTTATCTGAATAACACCAGAAGCTTCTGATCAAGGTCTTAAAGTATGCAGTGGAACAGGTATTTCGTGAGAAATACCTGTTTTGCTTTTTATATAGCTCTAGCCACTAGCCACCATATTCACAGAAATATTTCCTTCTGCAGGCCTGCCGGCCAGTGACCGGAAGCCTGAGGCTTTTATGGTACTACCAGTGATTTGGTTTGTATCGTCTGCGCGCTAAAATATCCCAGTGCGCCACCTTTGAGATTTGATACCGGGTTGGAAGGAGTAGCCTGCTGTCCGTTCCCGATAGCGCTGCGGTCAAGGCTGAACCAGTACTTATAAACGGCCGGATCAATACAAAGCATATCGATCATCACCTGATCTCCACTCTTGATATTCCGCTTGTCCTCATCATCAGAAGAAAAATAGAATAGCTTATTTACAATCCTGCGGCCATCGCTATAATCATCATTGCGGATCAGGGTTTGGGTTTCCTGGAACCCATTTACGGTTTGAATAAAACGATAACTGTTGCCCAGTCCGGGCGGATCATCAAAAACAGCATTTACAATTTTGCGGGTATCAGCAAAGATCAGTTCATCACTTACGTAAATGGTATCAAGATTTACTTTTTGGGGCATGGTGGATACAGCGGTAAAGGTCTGTCCATTGACAATAACGGTGAGATCATATTTTGATCCGCTCCTGCCCTTTAATCCAGGGGCTTCATAAACACCGGTAGCGCCCATTTCGATAAAGTTATAAATGGTTACCCCATCTTCCTGCACTTTTACAGTGGCGCCAGTGACTGCATCGGGATAATTATCATCATCAAAGTTTTTAGTGCGACTGAGTTTGACAAAGCTTGTACCGGTCTTATCAGTAACGATTGCTTCTATCACATATTTTTTATCTGCGCTATTCAGGTCAACATCTATTACTTTTTCGCATGAACCCAGAACAAACAGTATTGCTGTTAGCAGAACTCCTGTTCTTAAAAAACAATTGTATGGCAGGAAAGATATTTTCATGGATTAGAATTTAAAATTGTAAGAGATGGAAGGAATATAGCGGAACAGGGCCAGCCTTACTGCCTCCGTTTTGGTAGGATCATCCTCATTTACTCTGAAATTGATTGCATAGGCATTCTCACGCCCATAAACATTGTATACATTGAAGGTAAGTTCTGAAGACCAGCGCTTCTTTTGCTTCAACTGCCAGGATGCACCCAGATCAAGGCGGTGATAGTTGGGCATGCGGTAGCCATTACGTTCAGTATAATAAAATACAGTCCGGTTGTCGATAATGTATTTACCTGCCGGGAAGGTGACAGCTTCGCCGGTATAGAATACCCAATTAGCAGAAATGGTCCATTTGGGGCTGATCTGGTAGGAGCCAACGATGGCTATTTCATGAGTACGGTCCTGCCTGGCATTATACCATTGATCATTATTAATGCCATTGATCAGTTTTTCTGTTTTGGATAGCGTATAACTTAACCATCCTGTAAATTTCCCGGCTTTCTTTTTCAGCAACCATTCAATGCCATAAGCTCTTCCTTTGCCAAACAGCAATTGCTGTTCAATGGCATCGTTATTGGCGAAAACATCCGCTCCATCCCGGTAATCGATCTGGTTTTGCATCCACTTATAATAGGTCTCAATGCTAAGTTCAATCTTTCCATTAAACAGGTCTTTGTAATAACCTGCAGATACCTGGTCAGACAGTTCAGGTCTTATGATATTGGTATTCGCTATCCATTTATCCGTGGGGTTGGAGGAAGTGGAATTGGAAACCAGGTGAAGGTTCTGTACATTTCTCACATAAGAAGCTTTAAAGGAAGTACGTGGATTGATGATAAAGCTTGCAGCCAGCCTGGGTTCAAGATTAAAATAAGTTTTTACAAAGTCTCCTCTTTCATAATGTGTAGTGCTGATCACGCGGCCTTCATTATCCAGTTGGAAATAATCGCCCTCACCCAGTATGCTGAAAGTGGAAAAACGAAGACCGTAGGTCAGATTGATCTTATCGCTGGCCTTCCAGGTATTGCTGGCAAACACTGCATTTTCCCAGGAATATCTTTTTTGCAGCGAGGAGGAATTAACGCTTGCGGTAAGTGCCGCCTTTACTTCTCCGGGTGTTATTATATGATAGATGGAATTGAATCCAAAACGGATGCTGTTGCGACTGTTGGCATATAACTGGTATTCCTGCTTAAGGTTGTAATCACGTATCTGGGAGAATATATCAAAATCATCCCCGGCGCTTCGTATGGATATCTTGTATTTGTAGTTACTGAATATTAAAGAAGTATTGGAGAATAACTTGTTGCTAAAAATATGATTCCAGCGCAATGTGCCGGTTCCATTTCCCCAGTTAATACCAAAGGTCTCACCGATTCCCATTGCATCCTTGCCAAAATAGCCTGAGAGATAAAGACGGTCTTTATCATTAAGCTGGTAATTTAGTTTGGCATTCAGATCATAGAAGTAAATTTTATTGCTGCGGATGGCGGAATCTTTGGAGAGTTTGGTAAAAATATCGGCATAGGTGCGCCTTCCTGTAACCAGGAAAGAAGACCTTCCTTTTTGAAGCGGGCCTTCCACATTTAGTTTGGAAGAGATCAGTCCAAGTCCGCCACTCACATTATAATCCTGGTTATTACCATCATTCATTTTGATATCTACCACAGATGATAAACGACCGCCATACTGGGCAGGCATCCCGCCTTTATAAACCGTCATATCCTTGATGGCATCGGAATTAAAAGTTGAAAAGAATCCGAGTAAGTGGGAGGCATTGTATACCGGGGCTTCGTCCAGCAGGATCAGGTTCTGGTCTACATTGCCGCCACGTACATAAAAACCACTATTACCATCACCAGCCGATTTGATACCGGGAAGTAGTTGAATCGTTTTCAGGATATCCCTTTCTCCAAATAACACCGGGATATTCTTTATTTCACGGGTAGAGAGTTTTTCAACGCCCATCTGCGGACTGGTAATACTTCTGCCACGGGATTGAGAGGTTACCGAAACTCCTTCCAGTTCCTTTTCTTCTTCTTTAAGGGAGATATTCAGTTTTATGTCTTTATCCAGTGCAATTTCCTGAGATTCGGTTTGCAGACCAATGGCACTGAATTCGATAGTATAAGTCCCTTTATCCAGGGTGATGGAATAGAAGCCATATTCATTGCTGGTGGTTCCGGTATTGCCAACTTTTACGGAAGCGCCGATCAATGTTTCTCCACGCGAAGCAGATTTGATAGTGCCGCTTATCGTGAAGCGTTCAACCAATTTGGGTTGCGCAAAACCGAGACTGAAAAAGAGGGAGAGGGCAGCAGATAATAGCAGTTTTCGCATGGTTTTCTGAATGGTTGCCGCAAAGATAGTGAG
>CAMLGP010000497.1 GCA_946479535.1 uncultured Bacteroidota bacterium | reverse complement strand
AAAGAAGGCGCGGAGGAAATAGGCTTCTCCCATTAATGCATTATACGTTGCAGTTGAAAAATTGGCCTGATACGTAGGGAAATTTATAATAAACGTATTGCATTCCCGTATCCGGTCGTAGGGCCAGTAGCCAAAGCCACCATTATTTACTAACTGCCATGTATTAAAAAATTCACCACTGCAGTTTCCCTGGCTGTTTTTACCAGATTCCCAATAATTGGTGGTACCACGGTATCCGCCACTACCGCCACTCGATCCAAAATAGGTGAACTCTTCGATGGGGAGATAGTCATAAAGACCGGTAAAGTATTTCTTTACACCAAACTCGCTACTAAAAAGTTCGGGTTCGCCCAGGATACCCTTGGGGTTCAGGTCCAGCTTTTGACAGGAGAAGAAAAACACTGCCAAAAGAGCCGATATAAATAAACTATATTTTTTCATAATAAACTTGTTCATAGTGTTTGTTATAATCTGATTCTTACGCCGCCTGTGAATGTTTTAGTAATCGGATCATTATAAAAATCAATGCCGCTGGTAGAAGCACCACCATTATTACCTGGGCGCTCCGGATCCACATTTTTAAGAGGAGTAAACGTCAGAACATTATATCCACTTAAGAATACTCTCACATCTTTAATTCCGGCCTTTGCAAGCACTTTGTCGGGAAGCGTATAACCTATCTCTGCAGTTTTCAGACGTATATAAGATGCATTCATTACGCCGTTAGAACCTGATCTGCGTCCATCATGACCAGTAACAGGATAATAACCACCTACCCACTGTGTTTTTGGTGAAAAATAATCTGCATTCACGTCTGCCGGGCGCCAGCGGTCCATGAAATAGGAAAGTGTATTTTGTCCGCCAAATGATAATGCTTCAACAAGTACTTCACCATATTGTACATTAACTCCATAAGCACCCTGGAAATCCAACGCAATATCAAAATTCCTCCAGGAACCACCTATTGAAATACCATAGTTAAATATGGGAAGGCCTGTAGTAGCTATCGGATGCTGATCGCTATTATCTACTACACCATCCCCATTCCAGTCCAGTTGCCACCAGTCACCAGGTAATGTACCCTGACCCACAGGAACTCCTTTGAAATTACGTATCTGATCAATGGAAGTGAACATGCCGGCAGATTCATTACCCCACCAGATATTCTGGTAACGTCCACTAGTGCGGTTCCTCCAATAATCGTATGAACTTGTAGCAGGAGTTTCTACCCAATCCAGGCGCTGGTATTTGGTAGAAGAAATCTGACCGGTCACATAATAAGAAACGTCTTTAATACGGTTACGGTAAGAAGCCGATAATTCATATCCAAAAATGCGGTCATTGTTGATATTTTCCTGGGGCAGTTGTGCACCTACTGTTGCTGGAATAATTGTAGTAGAAGTTCCCAGCAATCCTGTACGGTCCCTCTTGAACACTTCAACTGTACCGGTAACCTTATTCTTAAGCAATCCAAAATCAAGAGCAAGATTATAAGATTTAGCCTTATACCATGTAAGATTGGGATTGGGTATGGCTTGTGCAGTAACACCACCATTTATCACATCATTAAAGACCCAACCCAGGTTGTTTCCATCAAGAGAATATCCTGGTGTTGGAGGATAGTTATTGGCTGCGTTGTCATCACCCAATTCTCCATAAGATGCTCTTATTTTCAGGTCTGAAAGCCAGTTAAATTTGTCTTTAAGAAAATCCTCTTCGCTCAAACGCCAGCCGGCAGACACGGAAGGGAAGAAGCCAAACTGCTTTCCTTTGGGAAAACGGGAAGATCCATCATAACGGAAATTGAAACTGAACAGGTATTTTTTGCTAAAGTCATAAGTTAATGCTCCCAGCAAGGCTTTACCTGCGCGGTCATACAGCGTGGTCTGGTTACCAACCTGGTTACCATTAGCCTCGCCTGCAAACAGGTATTGAGATGCGATCAGAAGCTGACGGGATGCGAGGAAATTTTCCCGTTGCTGATAGGTTCCTTCATAAGCAACAAATGCATTAACACTGTGCTTTTGAAAAGTATTGACATAGTAAAGTCCACCCTGTAAAGTTCTGTCATAATTTAAACTGGTTCCTTTCTCTATTGTAGAAGGATTGTTCTTTAAGGAACCAATAAAAGTATTAGTTCCCGAATTATAATTATACAAATTATAGGAGTGCCTGAAATTATTATAATCCGGAAGATTCATTGTATAATCATACAAAGCTTTTGCTGACAGACCTTTGATTCCGGGAATTTCATATTCCAACCGTAATGTTGCATTGTATCTTTTGTCGTGGTTTGTGTTTAATCCCACAAAGTCTTTATTGGTAAGCGCAAGTGGATTGTCTGTTTGGAACAGGTTAGTTTCTCCATTGAGATAAGCCGGATTATCATTAGAAAAATAAGGCAGGTCAGGGCGTTCAAGCCAGGCGATCTTATAGGAGGTCCAACCTGAACCATTTGGCTCCTGTGTATTAACCAGCAGGGCTGCTATCTGAACCTTTGCCTTCAGTCTTTTAGTAATAGTTGCGTCCAGATTACTACGCAGGGAAAAGCGTTCCGAAACCAGGTCGTTACTTTTATAAGAACCCTCCTGCTTTGTATAACCAAAATTGAAGTAGTAACGTAATTTGTCATTTCCTCCATCTACACTTAGATTGGACTCATATTGAGGAGTATTTTTCTTAAATACCTGATCAAACCAGTTGTATGATTGTTTGGTCCCATCTTTCCAGGGCTGAATTTGTGCATCTGTAAACAGCGGAGTCCGGCGAACCAGGTAATTTCCGTTGAAATCCTGCCAGTTCTGTTCATTTCTTAAGGTATAATATTCAACCGCATTTACACCTTCAGGAACATACAAAAATGATCCTGTTGAATAGCTGGAGTTGAGAATGACGTCTACTTTGCCAGCATTATTCTTACCAGCTTTTGTAGTCACCAGCACAACTCCGTTAGCAGCACGCATACCATATATCGCAGCAGTGCCATCTTTAAGGATTGAAACACTTTCAATTTCTTCAGCGCTCATACGGGCGAAGTAATCTTTATCGCGAACAACTCCATCAATTACAAAAAGCGGGGGTGTTGGCTGGTTGTTAGGATTGGTTGCAGCTGCCCCCATACCACGAATATCAATTGTTGCATCATAAGCACCGGGTCTGGAGCTTTTCTGCGTAACACGTACACCTGGCACTTTACCAGTTAACATGTTAATGGCGTTCTCGTTCCGCGTGCGAACCATATCAGCACCTTTAATAGTTGCAACTGAGCCGGTTAACGTTACCTTTTGTTGAGAAGTGTAACCCACCACAACAACGTCAGCCATATTGCCGGCATCACCAACCTCCATCCGGATATCAATAACTGATCTTCCGTTGATCGGTTCTGTAATTGTTTTCATTCCCACATAAGAGAAAACAAGGGATTTCGCGTTGGCGGGTACAC